>JAADHL010000370.1 GCA_013151875.1 Deltaproteobacteria bacterium | reverse complement strand
GAGGCCGCCTCCCTCGCGGGGTCAAGCTCGGCCCCCGCCGCTTCTGCCCTTTCCTCGGCCTGCACGGCCGCGGTCCTTGCCTCGTCCAGTTCGGCCCGCAGCGCCTCGCTCTGCTGCTCGGCCTCAACCCGGGCATTGCCGGCGGCGATCAGTTCGGTTCGCAGCTTATCGGCGGCTTCCTCGGCCTCCTTGTTTGCCGCCTCGACCGAGGCCTGGAAAGCGGCGATGCGCTCTTGTGCTTCCCTGCGCGCCTGCTCTGCCGCGTCGCGTTCCGCCTGGATCGCCACGATTCGCTGGTCCGTATCCCTGAGCGCCTCCCGCACGGCCGTCGTCCGCAGTCGCGATTGCTCCAGTTCGGCCTTCAACGAATCCACGGCCTTGACCAGTTCCGATGATGACAGGCGGGCCTTCTCGGTTTCGTTCCTTTCCTCTTCGAGTTCCGCAACCAGGGCCTCGATTCTGCCTGTGAGTTCTTTGTTGGTGAGCCTGAAAGACTTGTTCTCCTGCCTTGCCGCCTCGAGTTCGGCCTCGACTTCAGCGGCGCGTGTTTCGGCTCTGCGACGGGCCTCCACGTTTCTTTCGGCGTCACCGCGCACCGCGTCCAGGGACGATTCCAGCGCGGAAATACGTTCGGTCAATTCCTGATTTCGATTGCCCTCCCTGGCCTCGTTGAGGGCCGCTTCACTTTCGGCAAGCTCCTGCTGGAGTCTGGACAGTTCCCTTTCAGCGGCCCCCGCTTGCCTTTCAAGGGCTTCCCGCGCCTCCTTTCCCGCCTTTTCCATCTCAGCGGAGTGGGCCTCTTGAACCCTGGCCATCTCAGACTTCAGTTCCTGAAGCTCCCGTCGCTGAAGGTCGACTTCGCGGGCCAGTTTTTCACGATCCTCTAATTGAGCCTGCAACTGGGCTCTGGATTCTTCGAGGGACTTCAGCCTTTCAGTGAGCTTCGCCGCGTTTTCATCCTTGAGTTCAAGCTCCCGCCTGTACGCCGCCTCCCGCTGTCCGGAGAGCCTGGCCGCCTCTGATAGTCGTTCATTTTCGGCTGCAAGCCGCTGTTCTCGTTCCCTGAGTGCAGCCACCTCCCTCGTGATCCTGTCCAGATGGTCGTGTTCACTGGGCGTGCTGGCGCTGTGCGGCACGGACGTTTCGATGCGAGCCGGGGCCGCCGAGTCCACGCCAATGGTCGCTGGTTCGGGCGCAGGCTTCACAATGGCCGTTTTTTTCGGCTTCGCCTGCTTTGCGGCGGCCGGTGTTCCGGTGGCTTGCCTTGATTCCAGCATCCTGGCCAGCACTGGGGCCAGGAAATCGATTTGCAACGGTTTTTCAAGGTGGTGATTACACGAGGTCAAGGCCGTTTCGAGCACCGAATCGGGGAATTCGACCTTGGGATCTGTGACCAGTACCAGCGATGTCTTCCTGGGGTCCGTAGCCTCCCTGAAAGCGCGACAACTGGAGAGGCCGCCCGGAACGCTGGTACTCAGGAACACCCTGCGGGAGTTCCGGACTGGGCCGTCTTGAGCGCCGCTGCGGTTGAATCCATCGTTTGAATTTCGAACCGATCCGGGTCGAGCAGGTGGGTCAGAAGGTTGGTAGTGCGGGTTTCATTGTCCACGACGAGGATGACATCTTTGCCCATCTTCAGTTCCCCGGGTGGTTACAAAAACCATGCATTTCACGGAATTGTCGCATCGGCCGGCTGTACGGTCAACATCCCGTCGAACCGAGTGCAGGTCATTGATGGGAACGCCAGGCTCCGGCGTGGTCCTCCGGCGGACCTGTACAAAGTTGGTTTGTCTCCTCGGACCTGTCCGCCTCGGACCCGTCCGAGGTTGATTTGTCCGAGGTTGATTTCGATTGTGAATCCTCCGATGATGGGTTTGCGGGATAATTGATGGAGGGGGTTCCCACGATGCGAGTCTCTGTTCTGTTCATGCTCATGGGCGGCTGTATTGTTGTTTCGGGAACCGGGCCAAAGGCCGACCCGCTCTTTCCAAAGGGAAAGTACCCGGCGCTTGAGGCAAACATGGCGCGGCATGACAGACAGTTCTATGAATTCACCGCGCTTCCGTTCGGCCTGTCCCTGGATACCCGCCCGAAGGATGCCGCGTCGGCTGAACTCATCGACCAGTTCCTGGCCCAGGACGCGTCCGACGATGTGAAGGCCGTAACGGGCAAGCACCCGTTCGAATTGCTGTCTACCTACGGCGAGTATGGCGATCTGGGCTTTTTCGGCGGCGCCGGCGTTGTCGCGACGGCCTACCGGTACATGACGCTGAGGCGCGACGGTGCGCCCAAGGATGAGTTGGAAAAGGCCAGAGGTCACCTGGTCCGTGCAGCGCGTTCCTGGCACGTGTTCAAGGTGGTTACCGGCGGGGGCGGCCTGGTGGCCCGTGGAATACGTCGTCTGGTCCCCGAGGACCCGTCCGACCCTCCGATACCCAACGCCTCGGTCCAGACAACGCCCCTGTTCGACGATGACGGAAACCCGCTGCCGCAACCCAAGGACAACGGGACGCTGAGGGACGACAACTCGGGAGGATTGCTGCCAGAAGGGACCTGGTCGTGGACCGATTCGTGCTCCAAGGACCAGATGGTGGGCCAGGTGTTCGCCATGGTGTCCCTGTATGACGCGATGAAGGACGACCCGGACATCGACCAGACACTCGTGACGCAGCTTCAGGATGACGCGCGTCTGATAGGCGAAATGCTGATGCTGAAACGCGACATCTCGCAGATGGAGGGTCCTGTCGGCGAGGGCATGTACGACCTGATCATCATGGACGCGGATGGGAGGCCGACTTATTATCATGACCTGAATCCCCTGTCCCTGGAAAAGTTCTATGCCCCCCCGGAACAGGGCATTTACAACCTGTTCAACCTCATGATGTCCTGGGGAATCATCAAGGGTCTGCTCCACATTTCAGGCGACGAGGCCCTGGAAAAATTTCTTTATGAGGACCTGCTTTCCGAACGCGCCTATCCCGCAAAGCTGCTCAAGGAGCACGCGGACCAAGCCCTGGACTACATCTACATGGGAATCGACACCAACTTCGACAATCCCGACCTTATCTCCGTGGCCCTGTGGCCGGCCCTGTACACCGAAAACGACCCGGAGGTGAGGGCGCCCCTCGAAAAATTCATGAATGAATCCTGGTGGGACCGTCCCGGCGAATCCCACACTGCCCGCCTGTGCAAGCAGCCCTACTGGCACGCCATCTACCTGGCCCTTACCGACAGGGGCGCGGACCCC
>JAADHL010000335.1 GCA_013151875.1 Deltaproteobacteria bacterium | reverse complement strand
CGTGACCAGTGGCCCGGCCGCCACGCCGTCGCGTCAGCGAAACCGACAGGACTCCAAGAACGCCGGTAAAGTCACTCGCCACTGTACGGGGTGAAGATCCAGAAGTCGCCGCCGCGCATCTCCATGCCGCCCGTGTCGGCGCGCAGGCGGGCCACATAGCGACGTCCCGGCTCCAGGCCGTCGATGGTGACCTTTTTTTGCGTCCCGGGGCCCACGACACCTGCGTCCAGTACCTGCCCGTAGTCCGGGATCTCCAGGCCCCAATCCAGATAGACATGAACCGTTGACGTGACTGAAAAGCCGAGGTCGGCGCCGTCCGGCCTTTCGGCCACGACCTCCAGGGGCGAGAAAAGAGGTGTCGGGGGAGGCGGCGGCGGGTCGGAATAATCGACCAGGTACCCCTGGGTGTTGGCCAAAAACTGGCCGATGCGTCCAGGACTCGCCACCGCGACATCGGCCAGTCCGTCATCCGTCATGCCCGTCTGAATCGGCTTCAACTCGTTTGCCGCCCAGCCGATCCAGGAGTCCAGATCAGGCTCATCGAGCCCCTGGCCGCGGGCAATGGCCGACCAGATGAACAGGTCCACCGCGCGCCAGGCCCGGGCCGCGTACCACTGGTGCAGGACACGACGCGCCAGGTCTTCCTCGTCCTGCTGCCCCAGATGATCCGCGACACCCTCGAACGTCTTGATGGATGCGGCGGCCAGGTCCACTGCCTCGCTGCCCTCCTGCCACAGCCACAGGATCGTCTGCCTGTCCGGTTTGTCCAGCCTGTCCCATACGGCCTGCCAGTCCGGGTCCCACTTGGGCATCTTTCCCCGGTTGTTGAACTGGGCGCGCTGTACCTTTTCAGGCAGGTCGCTGCCCTTCTCGAGCGCCCATATTCCCAGGGCGTAGTGGGACTTGAGCCTGATGTAAAAGGTGTCTTTCAGGATGCGCTTGAGGCCGGCCTGCCCGGCTTCATCCGTTTTCAGGCCGTAGCGATCATCGATGAACCCGTTCCAGATTGAATCGAGGGGTGTTTTCGGGTCCTTCAGCAGGGCCTCGATCGCCCGGATGTTGACCTCGTTGGGCGTGCCGGTCGCATGGAACGACCCGCGTTGGACACGCGCCACGACCCCGATCCCCTTGTGCTCCCATAGGTAGCGCATGCGGTATCGATAATAGCCTGGAGCGCAGAAGGGAAGCTCTGAAAGGCCGTAGTACTCGCCCGCCAGGTCCAGTTCCATGACCGAGGGGTGGTCGCCCACGTTGCCGGTACAGGGGTTGTTGGGATTGTAGGGCTCCCAGTCCTGCACAGGGCCCTTGTGCATGCCGGTGAAGGGGACTTTCTCGACCGCGGCCAGTCCGTCGCTGTGCCATGCGATCTCAGCGGGCTCGTGCACGAAGGTGCGCACCAACAGGTCCTTGCCGAGTTCGCCCGTGATCACCCCGCCTATCTTTTCGGTCACGATTCGGACCTTCTCGTCCCGCGGAGGCGCATCGAACGGGTTGTCCGTTTCAAAGTTGTCCAGGCACCATTCGCAAGAACAAAACGTGTACCAGGGCGGCACCGGAGCGGACCCGAACATCATGACCACCCCGTCAACGCCGGGCAGCCTGGCCAGACCCTCGCGGTACGCGTCGGCCCGCTCTTCCCACACAGCATCCTCACCATCGTAGCAGACGTCCAGACCAACCTCGGACAGCTCGTGACACCAGATGAATGCCTTCATGCCGTACTGATGGGCCAGGTCGATCCCCATGTTCAGCACGTCCACTCGGGCCTTGGCCTCGGCCGAGTCCCCCAGGATCTGGTCGATCTCCATGATCAGGCCGTGCGATAGCTGCACCTGGTTGACACCGTACGCGGCAGCCGCCTTGATGGCCTCCTTGACCGCGCCCGGATCGGAATCCAGCAGGATCCACCCGTTCACCAGTTCGTAGTCATCGCGGTCGAACACCCATTTTTCAGGGGCCGCGTCCCTTGCCTCGGTTTCCGCAAGAGTATCCGCAATGTCTTCGGAGTCCGTGGTCTGGTCGAATGGGACAACATCCGACTGAATGATTTCCAGGTCCCCCGGACCGACATCCGAAACCCGTACGCCGGAACCACAGCCCAGGGCGACGGAGGCAATCCAGATTGCACGACAAAAAATTCTCATGACTCGCCCGATCCTCCGAACATGCACGTCATCAGATTACATCAAAACCCTTGCAGGATGGGGACATGGAAGCCTCGTGCTTGACCCTGACACCATGAACGGGCAATATCACTTTTCGATAATCGTTATCTATTTTACCGTCAACTACTTGATTGTTATTTGATATGCAATTATTCGTCGATGTCCGGCCGAGTGGTTCGGCCGCGGCGCACCGGCGTGCAAACCCATATGGAGGTCCGGATGCGAACATTACGAGGTCGCGCGAGAGGCTGCTCTTGTGTCTGGTTGTCGGTAGCCACGGCAATTCTGTTGTGGCTGCCGTCTAAAACGGCTCATGCCAACTCGCGCAGCTTTTCCTACACTTACGAAAGCGCCACCCTGCCGTACGGCACGCGCGAGGTTGAGTTGTGGTCCACCGCCAGGCTGATGAAGGACTCGTACTACCTGCGATTCGACGAACGGATCGAATTCGAGATCGGCCTCGGCCGGGGAGTGCAGACCGCGTTCTATCTCAATTTCAGGGGCATCGCCAAAGAGACCGCCACCGACGTTGAGAAGAGCTTCGATTTCAGGGGCCTCTCCAACGAGTGGAAGTGGGAGATTTCCAACGCCGTCGCGGACGTCATCGGCTCGGCCTTGTATGGCGAGGTCACTTGGATGCCCCACGAGATCGAGCTGGAGGCAAAGCTCATCCTCGACAAACGGATCGGCCCGTTTCTGTTCGCCTACAACATCGTCGGCGAGGTCGAGTTCGAAATAGAAAAGGAAACCACTGCCGGCGTCACCAGAAAGGAATGGAACAAGAGCTTCATAATGGAGCATCTTCTGGCGCTGGCCGGATTCATCACGGAACAGTTCAGCCTGGGTCTGGAATTTCGGTCCCTGACCATCTGGAAGGGAATCGACCTCGATTTCTCGGCCCTGTTCCTGGGTCCGGCCCTGGCATACAAAGCCGAGGGGTGGTGGATGACCCTGACGTTTCTGCCGCAACTCCCGGCAATACGGAACAGTTCCGGATCACCTGATAGACGCCTGGTGCTGGACGGACTGGAACGATACGAGGCGCGCCTGCTCATGGGCTTCCACTTTTGAGGCACAGAATGAAGAATCGCTTAAGAACATCATTGTACGCGGCAATCGGCATCCTCGCCCTGGCCTGTGGGGCCTCCGTGATTCCCCTGGCCACCATGGCCGACCTGGACCACGCACCCCAGGGTTCGACCGTGTCGTCACTCAACCTGGGAAGGGACATCTACGTGCAAAAGTGCTCCGGGTGCCACAGACTGCGCGCGCCTGCCGAGCACTCACCCGAAGATTGGCCCGGCAAGGTCGAAAGGATGCTGGAAAAGGCGCGGCTGACCCCGGACGAAAAAGACCTGGTAATCGGCTATCTGGTTGCCATGTCCTTGTCCGATTCCAATTGACTCTGTCCATCTTTCCAGGGAAATCTTTCCGGATAATTATTACTGGACCGCCTACTCAATCACCGTTGACGCGCTCCTGGTATTCCTCGATGACCAATCGGTCGCCCTCGAATGGGGCCAGGTCCATCGCGCGGGACAGGTGCAGCACCGCTAGGCCCGTGTCGCCCGCCCAGTAGGCCGCCTTGCCCAGCACCTTTTCGGCTTCGGCCACGAATTCGGCGTTGCCCAGACCCAGTTCCAGCGCGGCCAGGAGGTGATCCGTCGCGGATGCGTACACTCCCTCGCCCATCAGCGCCCTGCCCAGCATGTAATGTATCAGTGGGCTGTCGGGCGCGCGCGTCAGCGCCTCCGCCAGGGTGTCGGCGGGACTGTCGCCCCAGCCTCCCAACACCAAGAACACGTCGGCCGCCGCCCTGGGAGGCAGCGCGGCCGCCATCAACCGGGCGCGAACGGCGCGGGACAGAGGGCCTTGACGGGCAAGACCCGAAGCCTCCATGAGATACGCAACGGCCCTGTAAGGCACTGGTTCGCCCCTGGAAAAGGCCAGGAAGGCAAGGGCGTCCGCGGCTGCGACCAAGTCCAGAGTGATCGGGTCCAGCGTGGCCGGCCGCCCACCGTCGCCGGGCAGACCCGGCAACGAGTCCAGCATCCGGACGACCCCCTCCCTGTCGCCAGACCGTCCGTACAACCGCGCCAGTGCCCTTGCGAGTCCGGGGTTTTTTGGGTCCAGATCCCTCGCCCCATCCACGCACCCACGAGCCTCACCCAGGTTGCCGCGGTCCAGGGCGGCCTCGGCCCCCTCCATCAGACGAGCCGTGTCCACCGGGCACCTGCGGCCCAGCACGCCCGGACCACTGAACCTGCCGGATGCCCTGTTCACCAGATCCGGCCCCACGCGCGCGCTTTCGAAGGCCTCCAGAAAATCCACCCACTCGGCGGACAACGAGGCAGCGTCCGCGCCGGTGGCTGCTTTGAGTCCCCTGCCGGACGCCAGGTCCCTGATCGCCAGCGTGCCGTATCGCTGCGCGATGAAACGAATGAACGACCCGGCCACCGTGTACGCGCGGCCGGCCTGTGCCGTCACGAACGCAGCGGTGTCGAAAAGGTCCGCTGGGTCGGCATTGACCCCCGCAAGGATCATCGCAAGGGACCACTCGTGCGGAGACGGTCCATCCGAGGCAAAGGAGCAGGCCACGGCAAGGCCCTCTATCATGGCCATGTCCGGCACGATCCCGTACCTGACCGGCACCGCCGGAAGATTGTCCGCCAGGCGTCCGGCGACCACGTGCGCTATCTCGTGGCCCAGGACCGGGTCCCCTGGGGTCGTCACCGTGATATGGACCTCGCGCAGCCACGGTTTGGTGATCTCGACATGACGCGCGCCCATCAGACGGGCCTTCTGATCGGGATCCCGGTACATGAATACATCGATGGGTCCATCCGGTTCGAGGCCGAAGAACGCGGCAGCCTTGCGATGCCTGAAACCACAGTCCTTGAGCAGGAGGGCGGCCGTATCGGACGATATTTCAGGGTCATAATGGATGTCGCACAAACCGTCCGATACCTCGGCGTCCAGCTCGCGCAGGACGTCGTCCCGATCCACCTCGAATCCCAGGTCGCCGGACATGGACCACAGGGTCACCGCTGTTCCGAGAGACAGGCCCAGAACGGCCCATGGCAAGGGCTTTCGACTGACGTGGAGGCTGAAATCGGGCCGCTTCAAAGCCCAAGCAATGGCTGCCACGGATACGGCCGTTGCAAGGCTGAACGCCCTGAACCACAGGTAGGCCGGGGAAACGGTGATCAGGTCATCATAGATCGGCCCGGGGTAGTAACCCAGGAACGGATTGAAAAAGAACACGGCCGGCTCCCGGAACAGGATGAGACCGTCCGCGACAAAGGATGCAAGGAACAGGACATAGAAAGCCAGGTGCGCCCCTCGTTCGCGCCGAATGAATGTGGCGATAAAGGCGCCGCACACTGTCCCAAAGAGCCCGGACATGATTGGTCCGGCCGCGTAGAAAGCGAACCCGTAGCCGACATCACAGGGTCTGACCCTCACCGAATTCGCAAGGATGATTGCCAGGGGAACGACGACGAGGACGCCCAAGGCCTTGAAGGCCCCGGACCATCCCGACATGACGGTTCGACCTCCGCTCCTGGCGGCCGCCACGCTGGTCACGGCCAGGCTTCCCGATGACATGCCGACGAAAACAGATAGCGGAAGGCAGAAATAAAAGGACAGCACGTCGAAACCGGGGACGAAAGCCAAGACCGCTGAAACGGCGGCCAACAGCAGGGACCATGTGATGAGCCTTCGTCGCACGGCATCGTGTCCGTGGGAAATCATTCGTCGTTGAGGCGTCCGGATCTGAAGGGTTCCAGGTCGAGTGTCAAATACCGGAAACCCGCCTTGCGCGCCGCTTCGCACAGGCGGGTGCGCGCCTGTTCCCCGGTAACCACCGAAAGGTCGTCCGCCCCCACTTCCAGACGCACCAGATCGCCGTGGAACCGGGCCCGAAAATCGGTAAGGCCGAGGTCCCTGACCGCATCCTCGACGGACTCGATCATGCGCAGTCGGTCCTCGGTAATGGCGGTGCCGTAGGGAAAGCGAGACGCGAGGCAAGGGGTCGCCGGCTTGTTCCAGATGGGCAGTTGGTACACCGTCCTGGCAAGGAAGCGGATCATCTCCTTGCCCAGGCCGGCTTCCAGCAGTGGATGGAGGACTCCGGCCTCGTCAGCGGCGGCCCGGCCGGGCCTGAAGTCGCCCTCGTCGTCCAGATTGAATCCGTCGGCTATGTTATCGACGCCCATCTCACCGGCCACGCTGCGGCACAGCTCGAACAGTTCGGACTTGCAGTAATAGCAACGGTCCCTCGGGTTTTCGGCGTATCTGGGATCCGACAATTCGTGAGAGTCGGAGACAACGTGGCAAATGCCGATGTGCTGGGCAATCTCGCGTGCCTCTTTCATTTCACGCGCGGCCAGGGCCCGGGATGATGCGGTCAGGGCCACTGCCTTCGCGCCCAGAACCTCGTAGGCCACGGCCGCCAGGAAAGCGGAATCAACGCCGCCGGAAAATGCCACCAGCACGGACCCGAGTCCCTTCAGGTTTGCTCTCAGTGTGTCGAGCCGTTTCAGTGCGTCCTGCATGGGTCGCTACTCTTTTTCCGCGCGGGTGATGTCCACGCCCCGCCGCATCATCACCATCAGGCCGTTCATGGACGGTCAAAGACGACCGGCCAAACAACCTCCACCTTATGTAACATCCCCCTTGCCCGGCGGCAACGAAACCAGGTCGAAACCCCTGTGATAAACTCGGTTCCCGTCAACGGAGGTAGCCATGTCGACACTGCCGACAAGGGACGACGCCATCGAACTTCTGAAGCGTTACATCAGTTCAGATTACACTGTCAAACACAGCCTGGCGTCGGAGGCCATCCTGAGGGGCCTCGCGCGCAAACTGGGCCATGACGAGGACCTGTGGGGCATTACCGGTCTGCTGCACGACCTCGATTACGAGGAGATCGACGGGGACCCGAAGCGCCACGGTCTGAGAACCGCCGAAATCCTTAAAGAAATGGACTATCCGGCCGAGGGCGTTGACGCCATCCGGGCGCACAACGGAGACGAACTGGACATCCCGTGCGTTACCCCGCTGGACTTCGGCCTGACCGCGGGCGAGTCCATTTCGGGCCTCATTTTCGCGACCGCCTTGATCCTGCCTTCAAAAAACCTGGCGGACGTCAAACCGAAGTCGGTCCGCAAACGCATCAAGGAAAAACGCTTTGCCGCGAAGATCAGCCGTGAACGGATAGGGCAATTCGAGGGACTCGGGCTGACCCAGGAGGAATTCGTTACAATTGCGGTCGAGGCCATGCAGAACGCCGACCTCAAATGACGGGAGGTGAGTCATGAAAGTGTCAAAATTATTGATGATTCTGGTTCTGGCCGTTCCATCGGCCGCAATGGCAGAGGACGAGTGCGCCTCGGACTCGGACTGCCCCTGGGGCTTCCAGTGCACAGACGTGAAGCTGCCGTGCGCGACGACGCCTGGTTGCGAGCCATGTACCTGCGCCTGCCCCGCTGACGGCGAGTGCCCGCCCTGCCAATGTGATCCGTGTCCCGAACCGGAACCCTGCCAGGAACAGACGGTCAAGGCCTGCACCTACGACCCTGCCGAATGTTCCAATGACGGCGATTGCGTGGACGGGTTCGAGTGCGTGGAGGTTAAGTCATGCTGGGGCGGTGGATGCGCCTGCCCCTCCTGTACCTGCCCTGTGTGCCCCGACGGTATGGACTGTCCGCCGTGCGACTGCCCAGAGGTCATGGAATGCGACTGCAACCCCGATGACTTCGAGGAGCACTGCGAGGTAGAGGGCGCCTGGTGCATGCCGAAAGAAAAGACGTGCGCGGCGGATAAGGATTGCCCGGACGGGTGGGAATGCGTCGAGTCGCCCACGCCCTGCGCCTGCGAACAGTGCATGTGCCCGGAGATCGTGTGCGCCCCGGACGCCGATTGCCCGGATATTCAACCGTGCGACTGCCCGCCGTGCCAGTGCGACAACACCGATCAAAAAAACTGCCTCCCCGCGGGCTGGTCAAAGGAAGGCTACGCCGGCACGGAGTCATCGCCCGACGGCGCCTTCGCGACACTGTCCGGCGCAAAGGACGACGGCTCCGGTTCCAATGCGCAGAATCCCCCGGCCCAGACCCCTGACGACGCGGCCGCTTCGACCGCCGCCAACAGTTGCCAGGCAGGCGCTCGGCCTTCATCAGGCGCTGTATTTCTGCTGCTGGCCCTGCTCGCGGGCCTGTGGTTGTTCGGACGCCGCGGGACCGCAGGCTACGGGAGATAGCGGACCGCGCTGGACCCTGGCGGCACAATATTCCCCGGCTTGTATGCGCGAGGGGTTCTGATGACGAAAAAAGCATGGGTACGCAGGATAGTCGTGGGGACGCTGACGGTCGTTCTGGCGTCTTGCTCGGGTAATGGTTCGGGGGCCACGGATGCCGGGGTCACGGACGATAACGGAGCGCGGACGGATTCCGGCAACGGCGTACCGCAAAAATGCGTCGTGGACCAGCCTTTTCCATACCTGGATTCCCCATATCCCGGGATCCACGGCAACATGGGGAACAACGAGAGGATCGCCTGCGAAGGGCCCGTGACCGCGCCGACGCCTGGGTGGTCGCGCCTCGTGGACAGGATGATCTTCAACCCAATGACCGTGGGTACGGATCGGATTTACGCGGTGGTCATTCGGACGCAAGGGTGCAAACTGTGGACGGTGTCTCTGGTGGACGGGGAAGAGGCATGCTTTCCCAAAGGTGACCCGGAGATGCTGTCCATGGGGGTGCTCGGCAGTTCGCCCGAACTGGACCAGGACGGAAACGTATACGTAACGGACGGGTGGATGGATCGGCCGGACGGGGTCTTTTCGTTCGATCACGACGGGAACCTGCGCTGGCACCGCACATTCGAGGGGCTGAGGCAGCAGGAACCGGATACCTACGGCCCTCCCCTGGGCCTCCATTTTACTGCCGACGGAGACGTGGCCACCGTCGCCCCGGACGGCCTTGTCGTTGTGCTGGCAAGAGAGGCCGATGCCCCGAACAACGGAATTCGGGGGTCGTTCGACATCGTTCACCAGACCAACCTGAGACCCCTGAAACCAGGCCAGGACACCGCGCCCGCCGGGGACCTTCCTCCGTACCTGGGATGCCGGATGCAGCAGGTCTTCGGCGAGGAACTGTCCGTGGACATGATGCGGGCGGCCCTTTCTGGAGGCACGGGGGGCAGCGGGGCCTACACGGACAATACCATCGCGGCATCCGGCGACCTGCTTTTCGTGGTGGGAGGCGGCCCCGACCATGGCGATGGATTCGCTGAAAACGGGGCGTTGGTCGCCATAAGGACGAAGCCGGAAAAACAGGGACTCGACATGGAACTGGCCTGGTACATGCAGACAAACGGGCCCACGGGATCGTCGCCCACGGTCAGTCCGGATGGACGCTGGGTCGTGGTATCCGACGTCACGGCCGAGGGCAGGGCCAGGATTGTCACCGCCGACGTCAAGGCATGTGAGGCAGCGGAGGGCAAGGCCGCTCCGGCCTGCGCCCCGGCCTGGACATACGTTCTGGAAGGCGGCCCCCTGCTTGCCCACCTGTCGATCGACGAGGACGGTGTCGTGTACGCCTGGAACCAGGGCGCCGATCCAAAGGCCCCGGACCTCGTGGCCGTGAGTCCCCCCGACGCCCAGCACAAGGAGGCTTGGTTGAAGTGGGGAGCATCTTTCCCGTCACCCAGGCCGGTCGAATTGCCCAGCACCGACTGGACCTCCACGGTCCTGGTGCTGGACAACAGCGTGGTTGGAACGGTCACTCACGCAAAGTACATGGAGGCGGCCGACATGGGCCTTCCCGTCCCGATCGCGATACGCGCGGAGCATGAACTGGTAGGGGTCAGGCGTTCGGACGGCAAGGTGCTGTGGCGCAACGTACCCATGCCCGACGCCGCCATCAACTCACCCACCCTGGGTCCGGACGGCAACATCTACGTCCCCATCTTCGGTTTCATCGACTTCGCCGCCCTCCCGGACAACCCCTTGTCGCAGGACTGCGCGGACGCGTCCGGCGCCTATCAGGGCGGCGTGGTCCAGTTTGTAGTGAAGTAAACGCCCAGGGTCAGGAAACGGCTTCGACGCGGCCCTTTGCTATGGCGTCCGCAAGGGCGGCAACCTTGGTCAGATCGTCCAGGTTTGGACGGCTGCGCACCATCACCGGTGCAAGCCACTCGGCCTTGAGTCCTGACAGCATGTTTTTCAACTGATCCTCCATCTTTGATGCGGACCAGCCATATGACACCATCAACCCCAGGTTTCGCGCCCTGGGCTTGAGGGCATTGATCAGGAACGCTGCCCCGGCAACGGTCGGATGGGCGCCAGTCAGGACCGTGGGAGTTGCCAGCACAATCGTAGCGGCATCTACAAGGGCCATGGCAAGCTCCCCTATGTCAGCCCCCGCCAGGTCGAAAAGGCGACAATCGACACCACGTTTGCGCAGGGCCTCGACAAGGTGCTCAGCAAGCACCCGCGTTGAACCGTGCATCGACACATAGGCCACTACAGCCAGGTTTTTTACCGATCCCGCCACCCACTCGCGATACGCATCCAAGACGGCCGCAGGTTGATCATGAACCGGGCCGTGGCTGGGCAGGATCATCTCGATGGGAAAGGAGGCCAACCGATCCAGATGCCTGGCGATTGATTTGGCGAAAGGCATCATGATGCCGGCATAGTAACGCTTTGCCTCGGCCTCCACGCCCGACTGTTTCGAGGCCATGATGTCGGAAAAAGACATGTGAGCGCCGAAGAAGTCGCACGAAAAGAGCATCCTGTCCTCGGGAATCCAGCTTACCATCGTCTCGGGCCAGTGGACCCACGGCATGGCCAGAAACTCCACCGTGCGCCCTCCCAGGTCCAGGGTTTCGCCGTCCTTGACCACTCTCACGCGGTTTTCATCGATGTCGAGTTCGTCCTTCAGCAGTTCGCGGCACTTCTTCGTTGCCAGGACCTCGGCCTCGGGATAACGACCCATTACCCATGGAAGGCACCCCGAGTGATCCTGCTCGGCGTGGTGCGCCACGATGTAATCGATTCGCTCCACCCCTTTCAGGTGGTCCTCCAGCACGGACTGCATGGCAGGATCCACCGTATCGAACAACGCGGTCTTTTCGGTCCCGCGCACGAGATACGCGTTGTATGAGGTGCCGCGGGGCAAGGGCACCAGTTCGTCGAACAGC
>JAADHL010000035.1 GCA_013151875.1 Deltaproteobacteria bacterium | reverse complement strand
AGGAAAGATCATGCGGGCCACCATGTACGAAAACGCGATGTCGGTCGCCATGGGAATGGCCCAACCGCGATGCAGTTCAGGGGCGTTGAACAGGTTGACGCCGGCCACGTAAATGATAGCTGGGCCGGCCATGCCTCCAATGGTAGCCATTACGGGCAGGGCCGCGGTCTTGAACTTCGAAAGGGGCCCATTCGGCAGCATGGCCTCGCGGATCTCCTTGCCGGCCAAAAGGAAGAAGAACGCCATGGCAACGTCGTTGATCGCGAAATCAAGGAAGTGGGCCACCTTGTGATAGGACTCGACGTTGACGTTGGCCCACACCAGGCCCACCACAGCCCCGATGACCAGGAACAGGGAGTTCTCGATCAGGAACACAATGGTGTTTCTAAGGAAGCCGCCTTTCTTTTTCGCTCCGCTCATTTTTTACATACCTCGCAAGGCCCTGTCGCCGAGGGATGATAAAGGCAAAAGCACGTCGTGGACAGGACCCAGGTTGATAAATGAATAGATCCTTGAAAGTTACATGGTTTTCAGGACGAAGATCAGGGCGACGACCGTCGCGGCCAGAATGAACGTCAGGAGAGCCACGGGAAGCAGTCCGCTGGAGGGGTTGATGCGGCTTGCGTCGGGTCCCCATTCCTCGCCGCCTTCCATGAGCCGATGCCTTGTCCGAAAATGCCCGCGTATCGTAACCGCCGCCATCCAGGTGATCAGGGCGCCCAGGCAGGCCGCCAGGAGACCCAGAAGCCACCTGTCACGAGTTTTTCCGGCCTTTCGTGAGGCGGTCGTCACCGAACGGGTCGTGTTGATCAGCAGGCTCGGCCCAGGATTCACGGATGCAGCAAGGGTTGCCAGGACGAACGGACGGGCCTTGGCCATGGCTTCCGGCGTCGGCGTCGCATCCCGTCCAATGAGGTTGAAAAATTCGGAATCGGTGACTTGGGAAATCGTAGTCTCTGAATCAGCAACAGCGCCCCCGGCCGTCAGCATGCGATTGACGCCGTGGGTGTCGTCCGTCATCGGCATGGTCGTGTACCTGGCGACGAACAGCCCAGGTCCCGGCAGATCGAGGGTGATCAGTGCTTTGCCGTCCCTGACGGCGGCGCCGCGAGCATCTACCATCGCGTCGGGGCGGCCCCCTTTCCAGGCAAAAGCCATGGCAAAAACGCGTTTGGCCTTTGTCCGGGTGCGTATCGTTGTTTTGGAGTGATAACCGTCGGCGTCCCGGGTCATTGTCTGCTTTATCACGCGGACGCCGCGTGCCCGCGCCCCCGCCAGGAACTCCGTAACGCAATACGTGGTGCGGGCCTCGTTGTCCAGGGTCAGGCTCAGCCGCGCCCTGACCTTCATGGAACGCGGCTTGAAGGAAATGACCGCCCCACCCCATGGTTCAATCACGGCGTTCGTTTTCTGTTTTCCGACGTCCAGGGCGACCCGTGCGCCCTCTGGGGTTTGACCCGTGGACAGCAGCAGCAGGTTTGAGTCTGTTCCGACAGACGGCACGCCTGATTCCGACAGCAGGACAAAACGGTAATCACCGCAATCAATGCTGAGGGGCCAACCGAGATCGCGTGTTTTGCGACTGGTCCGTTCACGATCCGCCAGAGCGGATTCAAACGGCACCACGGCTTGTAGTAAATCTATCCTGTTTTGCACTTGGATTACGATCTTTCCCGAGGCCCCCGGCGGCTTCTTGAAACGAACCAGGGCCGGATCCCGCCCTTCCTGCTCGAACGCTAAAAGGGTCTTGCCGTTCTCCGTCTTTGATGCCACCTCTTTGACCGTGATCGGCACGGTCCGGTGGCTCAGCAGATCAAAGGATTCCACGAACATGAAGCCAGTCGTCGCATCGGGCGCGACCGGCGCCGAGTATACGGCCAGTGACGTTCCACCCGCCTCACCTCGGGTCGACAGGTAAACCGCCCCCACCACCATGGCCAGGACCGTAACCCCGATCAGAAAGGCCTTTCCCAACATGGAAGGCATTCTAGATGGGTCTGAAAAGGAAGGCCAGTCATTCGCACCCGCATCTTCACGCCTCCTGCAAGGGGATGGATTCCATGTGCTCCGTTGCGTATATGGTGATTTGCCCGGCAGATTCAAGGTTGGCATACTTCAAAGCGCCCGGGATGGAGGTAAGGCGTGGTTTCAGTGGTCATGGCGGCGTTCAACGAGGCGCCTGCAATTGGGCGTGTGGTGACAGGAGTGCTGAATGCGCTGACTGACGCTGACGAGGTGCTGGTGGTGGACGACGGCTCCACCGACGGCACCCATGAGGCGGCGATGACGGCGGGGGCCAGGGTGCTGAGGCTGGGCTCCAACAGAGGCAAAGGCGAGGCCCTGCGGGCGGGAATCCGGGAGTCCGCGGGCGAAGTGCTGGTGTTCATAGACGCGGACGGACAGGACGACCCGTCCGAGATACCCGTGTTGCTGGAGGCCCTGGACGGGGATACGGACATGGTGATCGGCTCGCGTTTTAGCGGTCGCCTGCTTGATGGGGCAATAACCGGGGTCAACCGTGTCGGCAATCTGTTCCTGACCAGGGTGTTCAATATCCTTTACGGAACGGGCCTGACCGACACGCAGGCTGGATTCAGGGCCGTGAGGCGCGAAGCGCTGGACCTGGGTCGGTTGCGGGCGCGCAGGTACGAGATCGAAACGGAGCTGACTCTGCACGTGATCCGCGGTGGAGGGCGCGTGAAGGAGGTGCCGGTAACCAGGGGCCCCAGGGACCACGGCAAGTCCGGGTTCATCAGGGCATGGGACGGGATGCGCATCCTTGCGCGCATGTTCAGCGGGCGGCTTGTTTCATGAACGCCCTGAACATCGCAAGGCTGATCAAGGCGTTCGCACCAACCTGGGTGATGCGTCCTCGCAGTCCAGTAAGGGCCGTGGTGGCCCTGACCAGACAATGCAACCTGAGGTGCGCGATGTGCCACAGCGCCTCCCTGCCCAGGGGCCGCCAGATGACGCCGGTCGAGGTGGGGCGACTGTTTTTCGGCATGCCGAATCTGGTCTGGCTCGACCTCACGGGCGGCGAACCCTTCATCCGGTCGGACATTGCCGAGGTCTTCGACGCCGTACTGACCAATACTCCTTCACTGGCCGTGCTTCATTTTCCCACCAATGGATGGCATCGGGAACGGATCCTCGAATGCGCCATGATGATTCACGAAATGAGGCCTGATGTGTCCCTTCTGGTCACCGTCAGCATAGACGGACCGCGCGATGTACACGACCGCGTCCGTGGTCGGGATGGTTCGTTCGACAGGGCGTTCGGGACTTTCCTTGAATTGCGCCGCGTCCCCGGCGTGCAGACCTTCATCGGCACCACGGTCGGTCCCTGGAACCGGGACGCTCTGGGTGGGCTCCATTCGTTTCTGATTCACAATGTCCCGGATTTCGACGACCGATGCTGGCACTGGAACCAGGCCCAGGTGTCAAGCCACTTTTTCGCCAACGAGGGCCTGCCCAGCCTTGAAGGTGGGGATGCCGCCGTCCTGATCAGGGAACACATGGCGCGCCGCTGGCCCCCCCGTTCCCCGGTTGATCTGATGGAACTGGCCTACCTGGTCAATGTCCACGGTTACTTGAGTGGCGAGCCGGCCGGAATCGCATGCCAGGCCCTGCGCTCCAGTTGCTTTGTGTCGGCGGACGCGGTCATGTATCCATGCCACGTCTGGGACATGCCCGTGGCGGACCTGCGGTCCAGTGATTTCAATGTTGAACAGGTCTGGGACGGCGCGGATGTCCTGGATGCCCGCCGCCAGGTGGATGGACTGGAGTGTGGTGGCTGTTTCACGCCGTGCGAAGCCTATACGTCCATAGCCGGTTCGCCCGTGCGGGCGACCCTGTTGAGCGCAATCAGGGCTGGGCTTGTTGCCCGACGGTCTTTTTCCTGATGATGAACATCGAGTAGATCTCGACCGATGCGTCAAAGGCCACCCATTCACCGTCCTGGGTGAATGCCAGTGACTCCGGGCCGCCGTTCATGCGGGCCGAAGTGACGCTGACTGAGCCGGCCTGGAAGCCTGGGCCTACGTTTACCGAGACATGGAACGTCGTGGGCTCCACCTTGAATGCGCCGTCCATCCCCGTGAAGTTGACCGCGTGCAGGACGCGGCGCCCAGGGGAACTGTAAAGCGACAGATGGACCTGGCGATCCGCGTCGGTCTTGACGACCGGTGGAGCCCCCTCCTCTACCGCGGTACGGACAGCGTCCAATGCCTTGGGGTCGCTCCCGACCAGGTAGTCCCTGCCCGCCGTGAAAGCGCACCAGGTCGACTCGCCCTTTCCGACAACCGTGCTTGCGCACTTGCCGGAGCGCGTGCCGACGGCCGCCAGTCCCTTGAATGCCGGCTTTGACCTGTCGAGGCCCCTCTCATCCATGACCCCGGGTCCCGGACCCGTGAACAGCAGCGCCCCGCCCTTTTCCGCGAAGTCGGTGATTATATTGACTTCGGCATCGGACACAGCCCTCAGGTCCGGCAGGACCAGCATCGAGTACCTGGCCGCCACCTCAGGGGTCAGCAGGCGCGACGGCAGTATGTCGAACGGCACATGCAGGTGTACGAGGGCCTTCACCAGACCGCGGTATTCCGCCATGTAGTTCGAGTTGTACACGCTGTCGTCCTTGTCCGTGGTCCACCACTCCATCCACGGCAAAGGGCGTTCCCACCGGGCGTAAAGCGAAACGCCGCAATGACGCTCGGCCTCCTCGTCCAGGATGCAGCGCCCGTCCACATAGTCCCTTGACGCCGAGGAATGGACCAGTCCCACCCTGGCGCCGGACTCGGTCCTGAACAGGGCGTCCTCGTTCGCTCGGATCCATCCGAACACCCTTGTGCGGTAGTCGGAACCCACGGTAGTCGTCATCTCGGGGACCTTCAGCTCGTATGGGTTGCACTGGGCGGAAAGCGCCTCGGCCATCACCGCTTCGGCGTCGTCGGGCTGGTCCCCGTACACGAACGTCCATGCAGCGCGGTCCCGGTCGGCGCCCCGCCCGAACTTCAGCATGGCGATCAGGCTGATCCAGTCGTCATCGGTTGCGTTGACCATGGAGTCCGTATCGGACAGAACGTCCACTTCCCACACGTGCCACAGCCCGTCCACGGGTCCGGCGAATGCCCCGTCCAGCCCCTCCAGAAGGGCGGCGTTGTAGTCCATGGTCACGGTTTCGACCACCAGATAGAAATCGGGATCGACCTCGCGGGCCCGGGCCAGCACCTCTTTCAGGAAGGCGTCGATCTCGGTGTGTCTCCAGTGGACCCACACCTTCCAGGCCGGGTCGTCGGGGTTCGGGTCTTTCGGGATGTCGTAGCCGGTGTCCGCCTTGAACTTGGCCCTGTCTTCCGGCCGGTGGCAGGCCCACCTCCCCACGATGTCGTTGAACAGGGGCACGTCCAGCCACAGACCGTCGATCCCTGTCGAGGCCATGCGTTGGACCCTCTGCATGTAATAATCGCGATACGGCGACAGGTGGCACATCCACGCGCTTTCCGCGCCCGGGTCCACCCAGAACACCTTGCTGCCGTAAAAGACGTTGGGCGTGTCGTCGTGACTGGTCTGGACCCAGTCCGGATGGTCCTTGAACATGGAGTGCGCGCTGTTTTCCCCGCCGGGCGTTATCGTTTCGAAGCTGGGGTAGTACCAGACGACCTTCAGGTTCCGGTCGTGGGCGAAGCGCGAGAACCTCTCCATCAGGCTCAGTTCCGCGTCGAACGCCTGATCGTCAAGGTAATCGGACAGGTTGCTGTCCGCCTCCACGACCGATACGTTCTGCTCGACCAGCACGCTGAGGGTGCCTTTCAGGAAATTGTCCTCGTCTTCCGGGTCAACGGAAGCGCCGCCTATCCTGGCGACCCGAATCCAGTCGGCCGGCGGAGGTGGCGCGACCGCCTCGGTGGGGACCGGAGTGTCCCGCAGAACCCCATCATCGTTCTTGATGCACGCGAGTGCCGTCAGGCCGGGCAGAATCATCAGACCGTTCAGGGCCATCATGCGAAAAGTCATTCTTGCCTCCGCAGGGGTGCAAACACACTGGTCATGGTCATTCTAGCGTGTAAACTGAAATGTGCTCGACTACATGGAGGTGGGTCGATGGAATCCAACAAGGCCGAACAAGAGCGGGTCGCGCGGATAGTGTCTGTGATTTCCGACTGGTACGCGGATGACACCCGCTGCGGACTGGACTATCGGAATCCGCTGGAATTGCTGGTCGCGACCATACTGGCGGCCCAATGCACCGACGAGAGGGTGAACACCGTGACACCCGGGCTGTTTGGGCGTTATCCGGATGCGCGAGCCCTGGCAGGGGCCGACCAGGGGGAACTGGAGGCGATCATCAGGCCCACGGGCTTCTTTCGCAACAAGGCCGCAAGCATCAAGAAGTGCTGCGCCGCCATCGTGGAAAAGCACGGTGGAAAGGTTCCCAGCACCATGAAAGAGCTTGTCGCCCTGCCCGGAGTGGGCCGAAAGACGGCCAACGTGGTCCTGACCAGGTGTTTCGGCGCCCAAGGGATAATTGTGGACACCCATGTGCTGCGGTTGTCCAGGCGCCTGGGGCTTACCCAGCAAAAGAACCCAGACAAGGTCGAAGCGGACCTGATGAACCTGATACCCGAATCCGGCTGGGCCGATTTCAGTCACCGCCTGACATGGCATGGACGTCGCGTGTGCAACGCGAAAAAACCCCTTTGCGGCGAATGCCGCCTGCTGGACGATTGCCCCGAGGGACGACTTCGTCAGTCTATGGGCTGAAGATGGTGCACGACTCGGCGGCGTCTATCACGTCATCATCCTTGTCGTACACTGGATGGGTCTTGTTTACCGCCCACAGGGCCGCATCGTCCGCGTAGTGTGGGCTCTTGAGGTCCGCCACCTGACCGCCGGGGATCGCGTTTTCCATCGTGATGCCGTCCGGATCCAACACATACACCCCGCGCATGGACGGTCCATGACGGTAGGTGAAGTTCGTATCCTTGAGGCCCGGGTTGCACGCGTCAACATTGTAGTTGTCACCATGGCGCGGAAAGCCGTTCTTGAATTCGCTGCCCTTGGGGATGTTGGCCTCGCCTCCCAAAGGGTGCCTGAACGTGACCGTGTGCAGTTCGCCCCAAAGCCATTTTTCCATGTCGTCGGTCCCGAAGCCGCCGTTTTCCCCAGGTCCGACGGCGGCCGGGTCGGCCAGGAACTCAACCGCCTGCTTCAGGCTCTTCAGGATGATCTGTTGCCGCGTCTCCGTTTCTTCCACCGTTGAAGCATCGTCCCATATGAGGCTTTCCTTCAGGTCCGCCGAATATGTGGCCAGTTGGTCCGGATAATTGATCATGGCGACCAGCAGCTTGGCCCGATACTGGTCTTCCAGACCCTGAAGGCCCTTGTTGTCGAACACATTCGCGTTCAGGAAAACCAGCCAGGCGTTGAAGATGGAAGCTGCAACGGAGGATGTTTTCTGGGCTGCCGTCTCGTCGGTTCCAACACCGCTTTCAGCCTCGTAATTCCACTCCTTCAGCCTTTCGCCGGCGGCGATCACCTCCGGGGTCATGAAGGGGACCAGCTTTGGGTCGGATTGAGGGTCCTGATCAACAGCTTTTTGCCCCTCGGCAAGGGCTTCAAGGATCGCGGGCGTCAGGTCACGGCCCAGGGGCGACAGATGGTCCGCCTGGGTGGCCTGCATGTCGGCGATATCCACCTTCTTCTGCGCGAATACGCCTGTCAGGACCTCGTGGATCCTCGCCGCCCGGTATCCGAGGTCCTGGGCGTGCGTCGTGTAGTAAGGGTCGTTCAGCGGGTCGTTGTCCTGCGTGGCCCCCGTGGCGTCGTTGTTGGCCGTGATCACGTACCCGTCGGTGGGATTCACCGTTTGGGGCAGGTCCGTGGTGGGCACGTACCCCGTCCACTCGCAGCACCCGTCACCAGGCATGGGCAGCCAGGGTGGGTGTTCATGGCCCTTGCCCTCGGCCACGTTCTTGCGGATCGGCACATGGGCGAAGGCAGCGTACGCGATGTTTCCGTTGGTGTCGCCGTACACGATGTTCTGGGCGCCGACGCCGTAGTTCTGAAGGGTGGCGAAAAAATCATCCGGATTTTTCATGGTCCACAACCCTGCGAACGCCTTCATCTCGTTCGTTGGTTCGAATCCGGTCCAACGCCAGGTCATGGCGATCTTGTCGCCGTTCGGTAGGGTGGCCCTCGATCCGGGGATGATGGGCCCATGGTGCGGCACGACCTCGATTGCAACATTCAGGATGCACTTTCCATCCTCTTCCTTCACCGTGTAGGTCAGGCCCTTCACAAAGTCGTTCAACCAGGACTCGCAGCCATCCTTGGGCGCCTTGTACGTAAAGACCTCCGGCCTGCTCACGACCTGGACCTCGCCGCCCTCGAACATCACCGACCCGGGGTCCGATTTCGAGAATGTCTCGATGTACACGTCCGTAACGTCATAGTAATGCACGGTAGCCATCCAGGCCGCATACTGGCTGTGCCCCAGCAGGATGCCCGGCACGCCGGGGAAGGTCACTCCGTTGATGTCCAGATCGCCGCCCGCCCTGGTGGTGTTCAGGTGGACCTGGTACCAAACCGAAGGATTCCTCAGTGACAGGTGCGGGTCACCCGCGACCATCGGGTTTCCGCTTGCGGTCAGGTCGCCGCTGATGGCCCAGTTGTTGCTGCCGACCCCGAAAGGGACACCGGGTTTCACCGTGACCTGTCCCAGACGCTCGGACAGGTTGGTGAAGTATCCCTTTGGCAGACGTTTCAGGAGGTCACGCGGGGGCCTGGCGACCGCGGTCGATACCTGGCGGTCGGTGGTCCCAAGGATGAATGCGTCCGCTGCCGGCGCGGAACGGTACGCGTCGATTGCCAGACCCTCCAGGTCCGTGCCCGCGAACTTTTCCATCACCCTTTCGATGTTGGTCATCATCGAGATCTCGTCCGTCTGGCCGTCAAAGGACAGGTCCCACACCTGCAAGCGCCCGATCATCAGCACGTCCACCGGGGTCCATGCCTCGAACGGCGCCAGGATGGCCCACTCCAACGGCCTCAGGGATTTGTCGGCCTCCGCCGCCTTGAAGAAGGCCGTAACGCCCTTTGAATACGAATCCAGCACTGCGGCCAATTCAGGGTCGTTCGCCTGGATGTCCGCCCACTCCTTTTCGGACACGCCCTGGAAGTCCAACAGCCTCATGTACACGTCGTTGCCCACGTCCGAAGGCCCCGCAGTCGCGGTCCTTTCATAGAGCCCATGGGTGATCAGGCGCATGCCCTGCATCTGGACCGCCCTGTCCATCGCCTGGATGTAACCCTGCGCGAAGAACAGGTCCTGATTGTTGGATGCGTAGATATGGGGTATGCCCCACTGGTCGCGGACCACTTCCACGGTCCCCGTCAGGCCGCTGAGGGCAATGGACTGATCCGGGTCGATCCGGCCCAGACATTTCACAGGCGCCGCGCCGTTGTCGGGGATGTCCTCGCCGATGATGTCTTCACCGGGTGAACCTTGGTCCGCGACTTCCACCGCGTCCAGGGGCGCGGTTGCGTCCTTGTCCCCCCCATTGTCGCTCCCGCATGCGGACATCGCCAGTGCGGCGAGCATGGCCATCGTTTTCAGCGTTGTCTTCGTACCGCGCATGACTTTCCTCCGTTCCTGATTAATCCATTACCGCCAGTGTACAACATCCGGCTGCTGATATGCGCTTCAGATGTCGTTGTATGTGATCCTGCGGATCGTGAACGGCAGTCCAGATTCCCAGTCCGTCTCCAGCAATGCGTTTTCCCTGTCGCACATGGGGTGGCCGGGGTGCGCCATCAGCTCGACCGTGGAGCCGGGTCGGACCGGGGCTTGAGCGACAGGGGAAAGAAAGGTCGCGAACGACGTGAACCAGTCGGGTCCGACGGCGCGAGGGAAACTGCGCAGCGCCAGGCTGATCATGCGGTTTTTGAGGCGCCTGGAGCGGCCTGCGTTGTATCGATCGTCGTCAAACAGGTTCATGGGGACACGGACCCGCCGGATCCCGCATTCCCGCTGGACCCGCTTGATGACCGGCATCAATGCTCCGATCGTATGCGTGTGGTTGTGGGAGTCGAGGTGACTGATCTTCACACCCAGGTTTCGGATGCGATCAACCTGGGCGCGCAGTTCGTTGAAAAGCGCCTCTTTTCTGTCGCCGTCCAACACCAGTCCCCACCTGCACAGCGCATCCCGGCGGTCGGCAAAGGCGCCGTCCGGCCCCAGCAGAAAATCGAGTCCAGGGTCCTTGGTCACTGGGTGAAACTCGGTCAGGTTCAGATGCGCCCCGAACGAACAGTGCGGAAACTCCCTTACCCTCGCGGCGGCGGCTTCGATTGCATCGCCGTTCGCCATGAGAGTGGCCGACGTGACCTTGCCGGCCTCCATCAACCGGAACGTGGCGTCGTTGATTCCGTCGTCATGACCAAGGTCGTCGGCATTGATGATCACGCGTATTTCAGGACCTGGAGTCCCTGAGAGTCTTTTCAAGGAAGGCCTCTACGTCGTCGAAGTATCGAACCGTGTCGAACCTGTTTCTTACCATCAGCGCCCCGTTTCGGGCAAGGCTGCGCCGCAGCGGTTCGTCATCGGACAGACGTTTGAGCCTTTTTGCCAGGGCGTCGGCGTCGCCCTGGGGAAATATCAGGGCGTTGTCGCCGTCCACCAGGACCTCGCCGTGCCCCCCTTCGCTGGTGGCGACCACGGGCAGGCCCGAGCACATGGCCTCCAGTTGGGTCAGGCCGAACGCCTCGACCGAGGTTGAAGGGAATACGAAGATATCGTGGTCGCGGTAGATCGCGGGCAGTTCGGCATAGGTTGCCTTGCCGTTGAACGCGCACGCGCCGCCTGTCGATTCAGCCGACACGCGCAGGTCCTTCACGTAGTCATCGGGACCCTCGCCCACGATTGTGAGTCGCCAGCGTCCACCTTCGATTTCGTGCAAACGGACGAACGCCTCCACCAGGGTATGCACGCCCTTGTAGGGGTGAATCTGCCCCACGTACAGCACACGCACGGGTTCGTGGATGGATCCGGGATCTTCCTTTTGCGGAAAAAACCCGGTCGGTATTCCCTGATACACGACATCGGCCCCCTCGACCGGGACTCCGGCCTCGATTAGACGCCGCTTCAGCGACTTGCTGACGCAAATCGTATGAGACAGGTCCAGAAGGTCCAGGGAAAGGCCGGCTATCTGCATGCGGTCCAGCACCCATCCCGCCATGGCGCCGGGACTCCACCCCATGGCGCCGCTTGTGTAACCGATGGGGTGTTCATCGTTCATGGTGAACACCGTGGGGATACCCAGGTCCTGCGCGGCAAGGGCCGGCCCCAGGGTCAGGCGCAACTGGCTCCACACCATGACTGCGTCGGGTCTGTTTCGGGTCAGTTCGTGCGTGGTCAAGCGCCGGTTGAAGCGTCCCGGGCCCAGTTTGGCGAGGCGATCGTTGTTGAAGGGCTGGTCAAAAGAGCGGACCAGCTTCAACGTCCGCAACACC
>JAADHL010000036.1 GCA_013151875.1 Deltaproteobacteria bacterium | reverse complement strand
CTTCCAAACCGCTGGGCCTGGGTCCTGATGGAATCCGCCGCGCCCCTGGGCATGGCGGCATGGTTCGTGGTCGGGGGCCGGTTCGACGCGGTTTCGATCACTTTCCTGGCAATCTGGCAGGCCCACTACTGCCAGCGGGCATTCGTGTATCCGTTCCTGATGAAACCCGGAAAACACCCAATGCCCTTGCTCATCATCCTGTTCGGACTTGCATTCAACCTTTTCAACACCTACATCAACGGCCGTTGGCTTTTCAGCCTCTCCGAACCCTACCCCATCGCATGGCTTTACGATCCTCGTTTCATCGCCGGTATCGTCATCTTCGCGATTGGATACATCATCAATCTTCATTCGGACCACGTGCTGCGAGGTCTTCGCGGTCCCGGCGAGACCGATTTCAGGATCCCACGCGGCGGCATGTTCAGGTACGTTTCGTGCGCGAACTACCTGGGTGAGTTGATCGAATGGATCGGCTGGGCCGTTCTGACCTGGTCCCTGCCCACCACGGTGTTCGCTGCCTGGACGTTCGCGAACCTGGCTCCCAGGGCCAGGGCGACCCACCGCTGGTATCTGAAGAAGTTCGCTGACTACCCAAAGGAACGCAAGGCCCTGATACCCTTCCTCTGGTGACGAATCACCCCTCGCCCTGAACAAACGACCACATGGATGGGTCCACGCCGATTGAAAGGAAAGAGCGCCGCCAGCGGTCCTGGTAGGGGGTCTCGAACAGGGTGCGCCGGTCCAGAGGGGCCGGCATCCAGGCGCCCTCCTCCATCTCGGCCTCCAGTTGACCGGCGCCCCAACCGGCGTAACCCACCAGGAACTCGGCTCTGGTCTTGTCGGAACCGCTCAATAGGCGTTTGAAGACCTCCATTGATCCTGTCACGTTCAGCCCATCCTCTATCGGAATGGATTGCCCGGTGGGGTCGTCCCCCTCGAATATCATCCAGCCCGCGTTGGTCCGGACGGGACCTCCGATCAGGATCGACTGCTCAAGCAGAACGTGGCCCTTGCCGCCGACATCGATATCCATGGTTTCCAGAACCTGGCCGAGCGGTTGATCCGACGGCCGGTTGATGACCAGACCCATGGCGCCTTCCTCGGAATGATGGAACAGCAACACGGCGGTCCGCAGGAAATTGGGATCCAGGAGCGTTGGGGTCGCCAACAAGAAACAGGGTGCGACACTGTCGAACATAGTCAGCTCTTTTCAACGGGGTCTTTCAACCTCGGCCTATCCTGAAGATACGACCATGAAGCAATGATGATCAAGGTTTCCGACCATATAGTTGATAATATGTCTGGATACGGGTATCAGAAAGCCTGTCGAATCGAGGGATCGCAGTGGACCATCCATTGTTCGATATCGCGCGCCAAAGGGCGGTCCTGTTCGACGGCGCCATGGGCACCGAGATCCAGCGGCGCGAGCCTTCCCAGGCCGACTTCGAGGGCAACGAGGGGCTCAATGAGATCCTGGTCCTCACACGACCCGACATCATCCTGGACATCCACCGGTCCTTCCTGGCCGCTGGAAGCGACGTCGTCGAGACGGATTCTTTCGGGGCCAACGCGGTCGTCCTGTCCGAATACGGCGTTCAGGACCGTACGGCCGAACTGAACCTGGAAGCCGCGCGCCTGGCGCGAGAGGCGGCGGATGAGTTTTCCACCCCGGATCGACCCAGATTCGTGTCGGGGTCAGTCGGGCCGGGAACAAAGCTGCCTTCTTTGGGTCAGATCAGCTTTGCCGAACTGCACTCCGCCTTCAAGGATCAGATCGCCGGCCTGCTGCAAGGCGGCGTGGACCTCATTCAGATTGAAACCTGTCAGGACCCGCTTCAGGCGCGCGCCGCCGTGATCGCTGCGGCGGAAGCCCAGGAAAAGGCCGGGCGCCATGTGCCCGTGTTCTGCCAGCTTACCTTCGAGCCCACAGGCGCCCTGCTGCTGGGCACGGAGCCCGCGGCCGCCATTGTTTCCCTGGCATCGGTCCCCGGCATCGACGTCCTTGGGATGAACTGCGCCACCGGACCGGACTCCATGCATCCGCTGGTGCGTGAACTGTCGCGCACGTCGCCCTTCCCAATCAGCGTGCTGCCGAACGCCGGTCTGCCTGAAGCCAGAGACGGCAAACTGGTCTACAACCTCGGCCCGGATGAGTTCGCTGGATACATGGTCGAGTTTGTCAGGGATTTCGGTGTGAGCTTCGCGGGCGGATGCTGTGGGACGCAGCCCGAACACATTGCCGCCCTGGCCCGGGCCCTGAAGGGTATCGAACCCGGAAAAAGAACCCCCCTGACAGCGCCGGCCGCCGCCTCCCTGTTTTCAGCGGTGACTCTGGACCAGGATCCCAGGCCCCTCATCATCGGCGAGCGCACGAACGCCAACGGCAGCAAGGCGTTTCGCGGCCTGTTGGAGGCCGGTGACCTCGACGGCATGCTTGGGGTGGCGGTAAACCAGGCGGAGGAAGGCGCGCATTTGCTGGACGTGTGCCTGGCCATGACGGGTCGCGATGAAACTGCGGACGCAAGGGCGTTCATCCCGAAGCTGCGCCAGGGCGTGGACATTCCCCTGGTCTACGATTCCACCGAACCAGAGGCCATCGAGGCCGCTCTCCAGGCCTGGCCAGGCAGGGCCGTCATCAATTCCGTGAATCTGGAGGACGGCGGGGCCCGCCTGGAACGTGTGGCCGCGGTGACCCGGAGGCACGGAGGCGCCCTTGTGGTCCTGTGCATCGACGAGGAGGGGATGTGCATGACCGCCCGGCGCAAGGCGGCCTGCGCGGCGCGCATCGTGGAAAAGCTGGAAAAAGGCTTCGGGTTCGCGCGCTCCGACCTGTTGGTGGACGCCCTCACCTTTACGCTCGGCTCCGGGGACGAAACCCTGAAGGACTCCGCGGTCCAGACCCTTGAGGGAATCCGGCTCATCAAGGCCGAAATCCCCGGCGTGTACACCAGCCTGGGGGTCAGCAACGTCTCTTTCGGGCTGGCCCCAAGGCTTCGACGGGTCCTGAACTCCGTCTTCCTCCACCACGCCGTCGAGGCGGGGCTGGACGCGGCAATCCTGAACGCGGGCAAAGTGCTTCCCCTGGCCGAGATCCCGGACGAACTACGAGACCTGGCCGAGGACCTCGTTTTCAACCGCGTGGATGAAGGACGTGAGGGATCGGGAAAGGATTCATCGGGAAAAGATCCGCTGGAACGCTTCATGAGCGCCCTGGATGACGGCGCGGCTTTCAAGCACGACCGGGTTCCACCCGAGGCGGACGATCGGACCATCGAGGAACGCCTGCACCACCGTATAGTCCGTGGGGACAAAAACGGGCTGGAGGCCGACATCGAGGAGGCGCTGCGGAGCCGCGCACCCATGGCGATCATCAATGAAATCCTGCTGGGCGGCATGAAGGAAGTAGGCGAACTGTTCGGCAGGGGCGACATGCAACTGCCTTTCGTGCTGAAAGCGGCCGAGGTGATGAAGGCGTCCGTAAAGCTCCTCGAACCCCATATGGACCGCTCTGACCTGGGCGACAAGGGTACCCTGGTGCTCGCAACCGTCCGCGGCGACGTGCATGACATCGGCAAGAATCTGGTGGACATCCTTTTGTCCAACAATGGATACCGGGTAATCAACCTGGGTACTCGCCAGTCCATCGAATCCGTCATGCAGGCCGCCGAAAGGGAAGACGCCGACGCAATCGGGCTGTCCGGCCTTTTGGTAAAGTCCACCCTGGTCATGCGCGACGACCTGATTGAGCTCCAACGAAAGAACAGGACCCTTCCCGTGCTCTTGGGTGGCGCCGCGTTGAATCGCAAGTACGTGAACGGCGACCTGAAGCCCCTGTACGATGGAGAGGTCACCTACTGCCGGGACGCATTCGCGGGTCTGGATGCAATGGATGCCCTCGCGGCGGGCGACAGGGAAGGTGCTGCGCCCGCGCGGATTCATGCCGCGCCGAAACCCGACACTCCAAAACCTGATCCAAAGAGGGACCATGGTAAAGCTCCGCCACTGAACGAGGGGGCGCCCCTTGAACCGGCCGAATCCATTCCAAACCCGCCGTTTTTCGGCGCCCGGGTCGTTTCCGGCGTCTCCTTGGAAGACGCGGCCCGTTACGTCAACCGCCTGGCCCTGTTCCGCAGGCAGTGGCAATTCAAGCGCGGAAAGGGAACGGAGGATGAGTGGCGTGCCCGAGTCAAGGAGGAACTGGAGCCCATGTTCATGGAACGCCTGGATCGCTATGGGAACGACGGCACTCTGCGGCCGGCGGCGATCCGGGGATATTTTCCCGCCAATTCGGACGGTAATGCACTTGTTGTGTTCGATCCCGACGGCCTGACCGAACGGGCCCGGTTCATCTTGCCGCGCCAGTCAAAGCCACCGGGCAGATGCCTGGCCGACTTCTTCCTTCCCATATCCAGCGGGCGCCGGGATGTGCTGGCGGTCCAAATCGCGACAATGGGCCCAAAGGCCTCCCAGACGGCCCAAAGTCTGTTCGAGGATGGACAATACACCGAATACCTGTATCTGCACGGCATGGGTGTCGAACTGGCGGAAGGGCTGGCGGAACACATCCATGCCAGAATCCGCGAGGAATTGGGCATAAACGGCGATGACGCCGGCGATACAAGGGACATCCTGAAGGGAAGTTATCGAGGCTGCCGCTATTCCTTCGGTTATCCTGCCTGCCCTGACCTGGAGGGACAGAAGGCGTTGCTGGACCTCCTGGGCGCCGATCGGATAGGGGTTTCGTTGACGGAATCTTTCCAGATGGTGCCCGAACAAAGCACTTCGGCAATCGTCGTGCACCACCAACAGGCCGGTTATTTTGCAGTGTGAAGTCCGTGCGCCCGGCACGACAATTTTCATCATGACCGCACGCGATCTTGGAAACCATCCCGGTCAAATGTTATAGAATACCGACGCAGGGGGATGCAGTGAGCAGGATTCCGCCATGGGGCCTGTACCGTTTGCTCAAGGCGGTTCGGGCCAAGGGTATCAATCAGCGCCTCGACCTGGTCCTCCCAGGGGGGCGGATTTCACTGGGCATTCTTTCCGGCCATCCCTATTATGTCCTCAGCGATATGCTCCACTTCTCATTCGGGGCATTTCTGGCCAACGCCCGCCTCATCCCCGATGACGCAGTGGCCAGCATCGAGGCCGCTTCCAGGAACCGACAAGGTCCGCCATGCCTTTCCTTTCTGGATGCGGCGGCCGGGACACCCGAACAGGCCCGCAAGTTCGCCGAGTCGCACGTGAGGAGCGTACTAACGGCGATCATGCCTGTCCCGGTGTCCGAATGGTCCCTTTCGGACGAGGAGCCCTGCGCGCGCGAATGCGGTTGCCAGGGCATAGACCCAGCCCCTGAGCTGATGCGGGCGATTGCGGCCTACCCCAGGCCGGAGGAAATGCGTCCCACGGTCCAGCGATTTCTGGCGGGAGGGCCGTTCCTCCTTGCCCGTGGGGGGGAGGCCCATCTTACCTTCGCCAAGGCCCATATCGCGGACTCCAAGGTGTTGTACCTGGTGCGCCAGGGGCGCGCACGCGAGATCAATGATGAGATCCTGAAGGACGACAACAATATTCGCATCCTTTTCGGGCTGACCGTGGCCGAGGCCTTGACCCGGGACACTTTGTCCGGGGCCGCCCCCCGGGGCGTGGTGAACGGCAACGACGTGGTCGTGCGCGAACTGAGGGACGCAATCAAGGACATTCAATCCAAAAACCACTATGAACTGCTTCAGGTCCCGATAGACGCGCGGCCTTCGGAGGTGGACGAAGCCTGGGCCGTCGCCGCCAGACGCTATTCCAGAAGCGCCTATGAAGACATCCCCGAAAGCGAGGTCGCGGAGCACCTGGACACAATACACGCGCGCCTCGACAAGGCCCGCGCCGTGCTGTGTGATCGGAAGCGAAGGAACGCCTACAACCGGTCACTGGACGCCGTTTCCCCCGATCTGGAGGCCAGATTGGCCCGAATGTTCGACGCCAGGGATGTATGGTCCGCCGGCAAGGCCCTCATGCGGCGGAACAAGCCGGCCGAGGCCCTGATCAGATTCGAGGAGGCGCTGCGCCAGGACCCGGATGACCCGATCTACAAGGTGTCCCTGGCCCAGGCCCTGGTCGCGACGGCCTCCGGACCGGACGATCTGGACCGTGGCCGCTCCATTCTCGAAAACGTCCTCAAGGATCACGACAAGATGGTCGATGCCCATATTGGAATGGCCCAATACCACCGGTTGACCGGAAACATCTCGAAGGCTCAGGAACACGTGCGCAAGGCCATGCAACTGGAGCCCGGCAACGATGAGGCCAAACGACTCAAGGAGATCCTTAGCGCGCGGGCCAAACCATCCAGGATGGTATTCAACAGGAAGTCCGAATCCGTGATCGAAAAATTGAAAAGCCGGTTCAGTTTAAGAAAAAAGTCGTCCTGAAAAGGAGAAAATCATGTCGTCTTCCGCGTACATTCTCATTGAAGGCACCGCCGGTCGCATCCATCGCATACTCGACGAACTCAAGAAAATCCCGGAGGTCGAGACCTGCGATTCGGTGACCGGGCAGTTCGACATCATCGCGCGCGTCAGGGCTCAAGACGCCAACGAGTTGGGGCGTCTGGGGCTGCAGAAGATACAGATGATCGACGGGGTGCTTCGAACCATCACGTGCAACGTCATCGAGTTGTAGGCCTATCGCTGTGGAGGACGGCATGTCGCTCAATCTGGACGTCATCGGAGTCAGGCACGACCCATATCCCTTCGAGATCCAGGATCGGGACGTCATTCTTTACGCGCTGGGAATCGGCGCCGACGAAAGGGAACTGCGCTTTCTTTTCGAGGGTGATGGACGCTTTTCGACCTTCCCCACCTACGCGGTGATTCCGCCCACACGGGGGCTGTTCGAGGCCATCGTCGAGATGAAGGCCGATCTCATGAAACTGGTCCATGGGGAGCAGGCTATCCGTTGGTTCGCGCCTATTCCGACCTCCGGCACGGTCATGACATCGTGGGAGGTGACCGATATCTACGACAAGGGATCCGGCGCCCTGGCCGTGGTGACCGCAACCACCGAGGACTCGAAGGGCAACCCGATCTTTGAAAACGTCTGCTCCATGTTCATCAAGGGTGAAGGCGGATTCGGCGGCGACAAGGGTCCTGACTCCCCGCCCAGGCAGCCACCCGCTGACCGGGCGCCGGATTTCCACATAGAGCAGCCCACCCTGGGGCGCCAGGCCCTGATATATCGCCTCAACGGGGACCGCAACCCGCTGCACGCCTCACCGGATTTCGCCAGAATGGCGGGCTTTGAAAAGCCCATCCTGCACGGCCTGTGCACCCTTGGCTTTGCCGCACGCGCCCTGTTGAACGGGGCGCTGGAAGGGGAACCGGGCCGTCTGAAGGCCCTTTCCGCCCGATTCAGCGCCGTGGTCTATCCCGGCGACACGATCATCACCAAGGGATGGCATACCGGCAACGGAAAGTACGCCCTGGACGTATCCACCGACCGCACTTCAGGGGTCATCACCAACTTCACGGCCGAGACAATTTGACGTGGGCACCACGCACGACCTGGTTATTCGGGGGGGCAATCTGGTTTTTCCGGACGGTGTCCGGCGCGCGGACCTGGCGGTTGATGACGGAGTTTTCACGGACATCGGCGCCATACCTCCGGAAAGCGGGCCCGAGATCGACGCGCGGGGATGCCACGTCCTGCCAGGGGCGATTGATGCTCATGTCCATCTGGGCGTGGAGATTTGCGGCGAAAGGTCCAGGGATGGTTATGGGTCCGGGACACTGGCTGCGGTGTGCGGGGGCGTCACCACCGTGGGGGATTTCACGGTCCAGGCCACTGGCGAGGGCTTGCTAGCTTCCGTCAAACGCCGGCTGGAATCCGCCGATGAAGGCTCGTGGTGCGACTGGTTCCTGCACGCCAACATTACTTCGCCTTCCGATGCGGTCCTGGCCGAGATCCCGGAGGTCGTCGAGGCCGGCGTTACGTCATTCAAGCTGTTTCTGGCCTATCCGGGCATGGCCGTCGGAATAGACACGCTGACGGACGTGCTGTGGGCGGTAAAAAAGGCCGGTGGTCTGGTCATGGTCCACGCGGAGGACCAGCGCCGTATCGAGGTAGCCGTCCAGGAACTGCTCGACAGGGGAAAAAGGGACGCAATCCACTTCTTTGACTCCAGGCCCGCTGAGGCCGAGGCAAAGGCGGTGGAACTGGTGGGTCTGGCGGCCATCGACACGGGCCAGCCTGTCTACCTGGTCCACGTGTCATCCGCCAAGGGCCTTGCGGCGGCCCTTGGCATGAGAAGCCGCGGCGCCCGTCTGCACATTGAAACCTGTCCCCAATATCTGCTGCTCGATCGCCCGGACAGTGGAATTGAACACCCTGAACACCTCGTCTGCGCCCCTCCCCTGAGGTCGAGTTCGGACCGCAAGGCACTGCTTGCGTCCCTGAGTTCCGGCCTGATAGACGTGCTTGCCACCGACCACTGCCCGTTCACCCGCGCTCAGAAAGAGATGCACAGGGACGACTTCAGGCAGATTCCGGGGGGGCTCCCAGGGGTGGAGACGCTCTTGCCCCTGGCCTATCACCTGGCCTTGGGGGAATGGCTCCCGATGGAACGACTGGCCGAATTGCTGGCGCTCAATCCGTCCCGCCTTTTCGGTCTGGATGGAACCAAGGGCGCCATCGAAACAGGCCTGGATGCCGACTTCGTGGTCATGGACCCTCGAAAGGAAACAATGGTAAGCGTAGCGGACCTGCACTCGAATACCGACTACTCGCCATGGGAGGGCATGTCCCTGAGGGGGTCGCTGCGCGAGGTCTATCTGAAGGGCCGTCTCGCCGCAACGCGGAATTCCCGGGACGTGATGGAGCCGGTGGGCCTCCGGCGCGGCCGATTCATCGAGGCGAGCCTCTGACTCATTCTTTCCCGGCTGCTCGGGCGCCTTTCAAGGCCCCAGGCACAAGACACCAGGGATTCGTGTCGGGATAACCCGATTCGGACCAGGACACATCCTGAGGCGTGAACGAGCTGCCTACGATGTCGTAATACGCTGATTCATAGATGCGGGATTCCAGGCGCATCTGCTTGACCAGATCCTTGCGGGCCGGATCCAGACGCACGAATTCCGCTTTGGGGATTGTCGCGGCCCACGAACGGATCCGGGGCGACCCAGGGTCGCTCGCCATGCCCACGAAGGCAAACAGGGCCAGTCCACCAAGAAAAGCCCCAATGCCCGCCCAGGTTCCGACGGTATCCCTCATGTACGCCTCCTGGCGGCCACCGCAAATGCAGTCAACGAGGCCAGCACCGCACAGCCCACCAGCATCCAGTGGTCCCCGGCGGCAATACGGCCGGTGCATAGGGTTCGAATAGATTGTAAAAGACCGACGGCTGGTGCCCGCCGTTCATGAACAGGGGAATGCTGACCTGCCACAGGGGACTGAACAGGCGGGACGAATGGTAGGGAAAGGTCCACACAGTCACCAGTTCATAAAACCACCCGACCGCGACACCGGCGGCGCCGAAACCAATCAATGCCCGATATATCACGCGAGATTGGGTAAGGGCCCTCTGGACCATCCATCCGAAACCCCAGGCCAGCCAGGGAAAGACCGGCATCAGGTGGCGATCGAATGCCATGTCGTCCGCGTTCGACGTCTCCCAGAAGGAAGAAAACCCCAGCGTCGCTATCACTACCGCCAATCCCGTAAGGCAGAGCCACCTGTGCCGCGGTTCCCTCAGGGCCGCAAGCAGGCCGGCCAATCCTATCGGCGTCCAGGGAGCAATAAAGAAAATTCCGTGCTTCGGACCGATGAAATCCCGCAGCAGCGTACCTAAAGAAAACGCGACCCTGGCATGGGAAACCCTCTGTCCCTCATTGATCATAAAGGCGTAGGCGGTGGTAAACGGCCCCCCGAACAGCGTCGCGTCATAGACCATCAGACAAAGCACGGGAAGCGCCGCCGACGCAACCCCCGTCAGGGAAAAGAGTTTCCATTCTTCACCCGCGGCGACCCTGCGCGCAAGCTCCACCGCCCCCACCAGACCGCCATACAGAAAGAACGCGTAATTGACGACGCCGGCGTATCCCAGCAGCAGTCCGCCCAGCGAAATCAGCCACGGTGAACGACGCCTGATCAAGATCCAGCCCGCCATGAGCATCATCGTGGCAAGCGGATAATCCTGAAACATTGCGCTGTAGACATGAAAAGGCGTGGCCAGAAGGAGCACTACGACGGCAATGGACGATGCTCTACTGCCCAGCCCTGGGGACCATTCCCGTCTCAGCAGCAAAGCCACCACCATCACAGGTAAAAACACACACAGCAGCCCCAAGGCCATGGCGGTCCAGTGAAACGGCAATTTTTTCCCGCCATTGGCCGCCGCCAAAACCGCATAAACGGGAACGCCCAACCAACTGACCCCGGGCGCCTTCTCGAGATACGGAACCCCCTCACGCTCGGACAGGTCCACGATGGAGTGATTGAATCCCGAACGACACAGAATGGGCGCCAGGTTCCAGGTCCCGTAGTGGACCAGGGACTGGACCGCATATACACGGCCGGCCGTGTTCGCTTCGTGAAAAGTCGTTATGGCGTATCTATGAGGCAACACAAGCACGACCGCGGCTATCATGACCGCGGCCACCCCCAGTTTTTCCCAGGCAGCTTGTCCGATTCGTTTCGAAATAGCGTCTTCCATCACTGCCGCAACGCACACCCGGCCCTTCAGGTCAAATCAGGCAACCGGCCCATCGCGCTTTTCAGACCCTCGTGCAGCGCCGCCACCGCCGACGGGTCCCAGTCGGACACATCGCCTCGTATGAAACTGGTCTTGTCGACGCGATTGTCAAAGCGACCCAACGGCAAGTGATATACGCGACCGTGCGCCTCGATCCTCACGGTGCCCGGCACATCGGATTGATCCAGAAGCCACTCGATGTCGTCACATCCATAGTCGCCCAGCATGACTTCCATGGGAACCCCGTGGTGCAGGATGGACCCGGGGTCGTCGGGATCGGCCCTGTCGTCATTCTTGCGGCGAGATTCCTCGGGCGTGACCCATATATACAGAATGGCGGAGCGTTCCAGGATTTCGGGTGACAGCATCTTCAGTGAATGAGCGTACCCGAAAGGAGGCTCAAGCGGCATTGTCGAGCCGTCGGCACCCCCCCGCGCGAACTCCATCACGACGGTTCGCCCATCCAGTGAATCCGGGTAGCCGGCCTGCTTTTCCGCCAGCATTTCCCGCGCCTCCCCTTCGAGGGCGTCAGCGACGGCCGAAAACAGATCGCCTGGAAGCCGTTCCATGCGGGCTTTTGCGCCGGCCTTGAGCGACGCGGCGTCCAGCCTCTGCATCAGTTGCCGGCCGGCCGAATCCGGATTGATGGGCCGACGCGACCGCATGTCGTCGTAGTCCTCGTTCAGCAGATGGATGAGGGTGCCCCAATCCCAGGGATCCGCGAACGATCGGTCGGGCCCCTTGAAAAAGACCCCGGCGCTTCCCCGGGCGATCAGTTCCTGATCGACCCGCCTCATCAAATGCACATAGGGAAAGTCGTCCAACTGGACCGTCGGACCGATGTGGAAGTCCGCCCGGCACCTTGCGGGTTCCATTGAGTCAAGGTACCTGCGAACCTCGGACTTGCCCGAGGCCGGCAGAGCCAAAAGCAAAAGAATGTCGATGGTTTCAGCCATTTCAATCACCTCGCCGCGGCGCCGCTCAACTTGGAGGGCGGCCCTGTCAACAGCCCCAGTTTTTTTGCCAGGAGACGCAGAATCTGCCTGCCCCCCCACTTCAGAGGACCCTGGTCGGGCCTCGTGTTTCCGGCCCGTTCGAGCAACAGCCCCTTTAGCACCGCCCGGGCCCCGGCCTCGTCACCTGTCAGATAGCGGCTCCAGGCCAGGTAAAGCGTCGCGGTGCTGTGTCTGATCCCAAATTGCCTCAATGCCTCCAGGTCTTTTTCGGCCAGATTGTATCTGAACGCGCTGAACAGAATCAGGGCCCTCTTGAACAGCGCGTTCGCCCTCGTACCCGGGTCCGCCCTGCGCAACTTGGATTTCAGGCGCCTCAATTTTTTCTGCACGGCCTTGCTGGTCAGCATCTCATATCCCAGAACGCGCAGATACTCGTCCTGAAATGCACTGACGCCGCCGGAAGTGTCGATACCCATCCTGGACCAGTAGGCCAGGACCCGTTCAATGTTCCGCCTGTTGCCCGGGGTCACGCGTAGAAACACCTCGGAAATATCATCGTGGTAGGCAAGCATCCATTTGGTCCTATCCCAGGCAAGAAGCGGGAACACGGGCTGAGGAAAAACCACGATATCGAAATGATAACGGTTCCAGGCATCCTCGAGGGCCTGTTCCCGCTGATAGGGCCGGTGGGCGGCGACCAGCACGTCTCTCTCGTCCACGGTGAAGTTGCCCCTGCCGTCCGTAAAGACCGTGCAGGATGGGAAATGGCGATAAATCAGATAGCCGCCCCAGGAAGTCTTGTGAAAAATCCGGCCCTTGAGTCCCATACCCGAGATCGCATCGCTGGCGCCCTCCGGAAAAAACCCGGGCTCATGGTCATAGGACAGCATCCTCACCGCCCGAGGCAGTCCCCCACGCTGAATGAGGACGGAATACTCGAACGAGATCCCCATAAGGGCCGCGCCCATTCCGATCACCACGAGGCGCGGACCCATCTCGCGCATGAGCGCTGCAATCTCGCGTCTGAAAACCAGCACCAGCAGGAACGCCGCGATTGGGTCCAGGTATATGAACCGCGCCGATTTTGCGCCAAGTAGAACCAGCATGAAGGCGAGAGATATCAGCCCCAGATCCCGTCGCCGCGCAAATTCCTTCCATCCGCCCCGGAGCATGCCGAAGATGACCAGCGCCCCTATGCCGAACAGCATCAGATACGGCACGCTGCCGCACACCACGTGATGCGCGGTCAGAGGCCCAGCCATGGCCCGCATGAAATAGACCGCCGGAGGGTGCCACTCCGGGATCAGGACCATGCTGTCCTTGTACATGGCGAATGCGGTATAAACGCCGCGCAGGAAGCCCGGCATCAGGCACATCGGAAGGGCCGTCGCCGCCAGTCTGATCAGGTCCGTTCTGAGCGCGGCCCTCGCCTTTGCGTCGGACCTGTCCGCCAGCCAGATGATAAATCGACCGCCGGTCAGGGCGGCCGCGCCAAGTGGCAACAGCAGGGCGCCCCCCGCGTGAATATTGGCCCAGACGGCGGATATCAGGACCAGGCGGGCTATAACCCATTTCCCCAGTCGTGGCCTCAGCAGATCGGGAAGAAGGAGCACGAAGAAAAAGAGGTTGAACGCACCCGGACGCACCCTCAGGCGGTCCTCTGTAAGGGCAAGGGCAAGGACCAAAAGAAAGGCCGCCGCTACCCGACCCGGCGCCCTTTTGCGAAAGAGCCTGTACAGCAGCATGAACGCTGCGATAAACAGACCGGCATGCAGGGCCCTCACCCAGAAAAAGCCGCACCGCGCCTCAATCTCGTAGACAATCACCTCGTAAAGCCACTGGAATGTGGTCCAGGACCGACCGGGGTCCGTTGCGGAAAAGATGTCGGTGTGCGGTATGGCCAGGTTCTGGGTCATCCATTCCCCGGCGCGGATGTGCCAGTAAATGTCTATGTCCCAGTTGGCCCTGAACGTATAGACGGCCAGAAGGGCGAAAAAGAACGCCAGAAACAGAACTTCCAGAACCAGCGCGACAGGCTTTGACGTTCGATATTCCAATCAGCAGCCCAATCAGTAGTCAGGTCCCCGGGAGGCCGGTTCCTGTCCCGATAAATCCTACAGGAAGGGAATGATGGCCTGGGCCCCCATCTCTTCCATCATTTCGACGACCTGACAGATGGGCAGGCCGACCACGTTGGTGTAGGAACCGGTTATGGCATCGACAAGATACGCGCCGACCCCCTGTATGGCATACGCGCCGGCCTTGTCCATGGACTCGCCGACACTCAGGTATTTTTCCGCCTCGGAACGGGTCATCCTCTTGAATCTGACAAGGGTGTTGACTGCCTGGATGCCCTCCTTGCTTTTCTTCATGTCGTACAGACAGAACCCGGTGGTGACCACGTGCTCCTTGTCCTGCAACGACATCAGCATGTCAACCGCCACCTCGTGGTCCGTTGGTTTTCCCAGGATGACGCCGTCCAGGACCACCACCGTGTCGGCGCCAAGGACCCATCTGAGCGGGGAGTCTCTCAGTATGACGCTGCCCTGGGCCCTCGCCATCTCCGCGTCGGGGTACAGAGTCTGCTGGATCCTCTCGACCACGGTCAACACCTTCACTCGGGCCATCCGCTTGACGAAGATTTCGGGGCTTTCGTCTATCAAGGGGGTTTCGTCCACCGCGGCCGGCATGGGCTTTACTGAAAAACCGGCGTGTTCCAGCAGTTCCTTTCTTCTTTGAGACGCTGACGCGAGCACCAATTGTCCTGGCATCCCTTTCCTCCCGCGTGAACGGTCAATTATTGTATCAGACAACGTGGGCAAACGAGGTCACGCGCTGATTTCATTTGTCCACCTCAATAATGGGTCCCGGGCGATCAGGCGGGGCTGCCGCGACATCGGGCGGATGGCCTCGCCCCGGATCCAGATAGGTGCTGACGTCGTCCACCGCCACCTCCGGCCTGTTATGGTCCCGACTGAGGTGAACCAGAACCACGTACGACGGTAATTTCATGCCGGCCGCCGCCGCTCGAGCCAGGAACCTGCCGGCCTGGAGGTTCGAAAGATGGCCGACACCGCTGGCCACGCGGGCCTTGTCACGATGACTGCGTGGACTCACGCGAAGCATGCCCTCGTCGTAATTCGCCTCCAGCAGAATCACGTCTGCGTCGGTGAACCAGGGCAGCAGTTCATCCGGCGCGTGCCCCAGATCGGTCGCCACCGCGACACGACCACCGCCCGGGCCCCTCTTTTCAAAGACAAAGCCGAAGGTGGGGACATCATGCGCCACCTCGAAGGGGGTAACTTCGATGTCGCCCACCAGATAGGTATCCTTGGGCCGGATCGTGACGAATGCGTCGGTGACCCGGCCGTTGTTTCCATTCCAGGGATGCAATCTGACGGCGGCTTCAATGGTGTGTCGCCCCGCCATCAACGGTACGCCTGCCTCAACGCACAGTTTCAGACCAGGCCTTCCCAGGTGATCGGTGTGCGAATGGCTCACGATGGCCGCGTCCAGGGAATCGAGGCCGACACCCGCTTCACCCAGCAGTTCCAGCGTACGTCTCTGAGAGCGGACGCCGACGTCGAGGACAATCGTGCTGCGGTCGGACCTTATCAGGGTCATGTTCCCGGACGACCCGCTGGCAAGAGTCCTGACGGTGATCATCCGCCCCCCTTTACGGCGCTGATCCTCCACAAGGGCAACGCCTGATCAACCGAATAGGGTCCGACGCGGATTCGCCGTAATGCGGTCAGATGTCCCAGGCAGCCCAACGCGCGACCAATGTCCCGACCCAGGGCCCTCATGTAGGTCCCCTTCCCGCAAACGACGCGCAGCTTCACGTCCGGGGACAGAAACTCCTCCATGACAATCTGGTGTATCTCCACTTTCCTGGTCGGAGCGGCGACCTTTATTCCACGCCTGGCATACCAGTACAAGGGTCGTCCGTCCAGCTTGAGGGCCGAGTACGCGGGGGCCTTCTGGTCGATCACCCCCTCGAACCGACCCAGGACGGCGGATACATCGTGTCCCGAAGGCAGGGGGCCCTCGCCACGCGAGATCACTTGTCCCGTGAAATCCAGGGTATCCGTTTCCGAGCCCAGTCTGAGCGTCAGCACGTACTCCTTGTCCCCGCCCAGCAAGGACCCGGCCTCCCGTGTGAACCTACGTCCCATCAATACAGGCAACAGGCCCGAGGCAAAGGGATCGAGGGTACCGCCGTGTCCCACACGTCTCACGCCGCAGGCCCGCTTCACTATGGACACGACCCTGGCTGAAGAGGGGCCGACGGGCTTGTCCACCAGCAGCAGGCCCTCGCCTTCGGGTCGTTTCAAGGGTTCCAGCACGTCCGGTCAATCCCCGCGTCTGAGTTCGTCCAGCAGGGCCTCGACCGCCGCCGCCTTATCCGGCAGTTCATCATAAAAGAACTCCAGGCGGGGGATCCGGAACAGATGAACCCTGCGGCCAAGTTCACCCCTCAGCAGACCCGAGCAGGCCTGAAAACCCTCCAGCATCTTCTGCGTGTCGCAGTCCTTGTCCAGGGACCTTACGTACACCCTGGCGATGGACACGTCGGCGGTGACCTTTACGTCGGTCACCACGGCGGTGCTGACCCGGGGGTCCCTGACTGCCTGTATCAACGATTCCGACAACGCGCGCAACAGCAGTTTCGAGATCCTGTCGGCCCTCTTGAAGGTCTTCATGTCCGTCCTTCAGAAGTGAATGATTTCAAAATGAAACTCCTCGACCTCGGCCAGATACAGTTCCTCTATGAAATTGCTGATCTTGTCGAGGGTGGAATTGATGAACCGGTGGTCGTTTCCGACCGCGACCAGGCCCAATACGGCGGTACTGTGAAAATCATTGTCCTCGATCTCGGCCACGGCCACATTGAAGGTGGAACGCACGCGCGAGATGACGCGCTTGACGACCTTCCTCTTGCCTTTTAGAGAGGCGTTTTCAGGAATCGCCAGTCTGATGCGGCAGACGCCGACTACCATGGCAATTAGTCCGGGTTGACGTCAGACCGACAGCGTGATGGTCTCGTGGACCGTTTCGTATTCGTAGAATTCCAACTGGTCGCCGACCTCTATATCCTCGAAACCGCCGACAGCGACGCCGCACTCCAACCCCTGTTTGACTTCCTTCACATCGTCCTTGAAGTGCTTCAGGGACGACAGCTTGCCCTCGAACACGGTTTCCGTGCCGCGGATCACATGCACCTCATGACTGCGCAGGATGTGTCCGGAGGTGACCATGACGCCCGCTACGGTGCCGACCTTGGACACCTTGAACACCTGGCGCACATCCGCCTTTCCAACGAGTTTGGCCACCTTCTTGGGCTCCAGCAGGCCCTCCATCGCCTTGCGCAGGTCGTCCACCACCTCGTAGATGACGGAATATCGGCGGACATCCACGCCTTCCTGCTCGGCCATGGCGGAGGCCTTCGGGTCGATGCCGACGTTGAATCCCACGACCACGGCGTTCGAGGCGATGGCCAGGTTCACGTCGCTTTCGGGGATGTTGCCCACGGCGCTGTGGATCACCTTCAGTTTGATCTCGGGGTGTTTCAGCTTGGTCAGGTTTTCCTGCAAGGCCTCCATCGAACCCTGGACATCGGTACGCAGGATGATCTTCAGTTCCTGCGTTGCCCCTGACTGCACCATCTGATAGAAATCTTCCAGCGACACACGCATGCCGGAACGCGCGGACCTGGCCTTCTTTATCTGGGTTATCTGCCAGTCCGCGACCTCCTTGGCCTTCCTTTCGTCCGGCAGCACCACGAACTGATCCCCGGCATTGGGCACGATGTCGAGTCCGGCCACCTGAACGGGCGTAACCGGCCGGGCCTCTTCGACCGAGTTGCCCGCCTCGTCCATCAGCATCCTGATCCGCCCGTGCGCCAGCCCGGCCACCACCACATCGCCAATCCTCAACGTACCGGCCCGCACCAGAACGGTAGCCAGGGGGCCCAACTGCCTGTCGAGCCTGGCCTCCAGCACGAATCCCCTCCCGGCCTTGTCAGGGTTGGCCTTGAGTTCCAGGACTTGCGCCTGAAGGAGGATCATTTCGAGCAGGTTGTCGATGCCGTCGCCCTGCTTGGCCGAAATCTCGCAGAAGATATTCTCGCCGCCCCATTCCTCGGCGATCAGGCCATGTTCGGAAAGCTCGTTGCGCACGCGTTCGACATTGGCCCCCGGCTTGTCGATCTTGTTGATGGCCACGATGACCGGCGCCCCGGAATCCCTCGCGTGGGCTATTGCTTCCTCGGTCTGCGCCTTGACCCCGTCATCGGCCGCCACGATCAGGATGACTATGTCCGTTACTTCCGCCCCTCGGGCGCGCATGGCGGTGAACGCTTCATGGCCGGGGGTGTCCAGAAAGACGATGTCTCCGTCGGGCAGACTGACCTTGTAGGCGCCGATGTGCTGGGTGATGCCTCCGGCCTCGCCCTCCGCCACGTGCGCCTTGCGGATCCGGTCAAGAAGCGTGGTCTTGCCGTGATCGACATGGCCCATGATCGTTACCACGGGGGGACGTGCCTTCAACGACTTCTCGTCGTCCTCGACCTCGATGAGGTGCGCGGCGGGGTCGAACCCCACCTTTTCGACCGTGAATCCGAACTCCCCGGCCACCACGCCGGCCGTATCCAGATCGATGGGCTGGGTGATCGAAACCATGACGCCCATCTCCATCAGCTTCTTGACCAGCACGTTGGCCTTCAATCCCATCCGCTTGGCCATGTCACCGACCTGGATGGTCTCGCCGTCCACGCGGATGTTCCTTTTCTGCTCGCTGGGGAGGGTCACGTTCGTCTGCTTGGGCTTGCGTCCCCTCTGGACATTCCTGCGGCGGCGCATCGGGGCGCGGCGACGGCGGCGGAAACGTTCCGGCTCGTCGTCCGAGTTGATCATCAGATCGCGCAACGATATGACGTCGCGCCTGCGGTCATAGATCAGGCGTTTGGTCTTGCCCTTCTTTTCCGCGGTTTCGGTCGGGACAGTTTCCGTCTTGCGTTTGAGCGGTTCTTCGGAAACTGTCTGCTTGGTCTTCGCGGCCTTGCCGGCATCGTCCCCGGCCGCCTCCTGCTTGTCTGCCTTGGCGGGCGTCTCGGCCGCGACCTCTGTCCGGACTTCGGCCGACGCCTCCTGATCCGCGGTTTTCGCATCAACGGCGGCCGCTGCCTTAGCGGCGTCCTCCGTAGTTTCCTGTTTCTTGTCCCCTACCTTCTCGGGGGCCTTCTGGGATTCATCATCCTTGACGGGGGGAGGTTGAACGGCGACCGCCCGGGCGCCTGAACTGACGCGCCTGCGGACCACGCGACCACCGCCAATGCGCTTGACGACGACCTCTCCGGCGGCTGGCGAAGCAAAAAGCTTGCGGGCCTTGTCCTCTTCGTCACTCGTGAGTATGGCGAGATGGTCCTTGACCACGATGCCGGCCTCCTTGAGGCGCAGCACAATGTTCCTCGATTCGACACCGAGTTCCTTCGCCAACTCATAGACACGCTTGCCCATCTAGTTCACCTCGCACTTGGGCCAGGAACCGTTCCCGCGCCGGACCGCCGGCTTCAGGTGCCGAAAACAGCGGATGCCTCAAGGCCCGGGCCAGGAGGCCTCGATCCAGCGCCTTGTCCAGGCACCTGCGATTCCTGCAGAGGTAAGCCCCCCTGCCGCCCAGCCTCATCTTCACATCGAGGACGGCCCCCCGGTCACCGTCCACGATTATACGCACCATTTCAGTTCTTGGCCGCACCAAACCGCAACCGACGCACCTGCGATCAGGAATACGCCCATTCATCTCAATCCTCGCCGCCGGCATCCTGCCCGGAATCGGCGTCAACCGCCGACTTCCCTTCGGTTTTATCTTCCGGTGTCGGCTGGGTTTCCGTTGAGGGATCAACCGTATCGGTCCCCGCCTCCGGCGCGGATTCATCCGACGCCTCAGTTACCGCCGCCGGCACGACCTCAACATCGGCCTCCGGCTCGGCCGGCTCCGTACTATCCGCCGTATCGGTTTCGCCCTCTGTTTCCGCTGCCGCTTCCGGCTCAACCGCCGATTCCTGTTCCGACTTCGCTTCAGACTCGGCCCGGGCCGCTTCCAGGGCCTCCTCCTTCATCTTCAGCTTCAGTTCATACGACGCCTGCTGGATCGCCTGAGCAATATCAAGGGTCATCTGGGGTATCGCCGCCAGCTCCGACTCGTCCGCGTTCAACATGTTGTCGGGCGAGTGATAGCCCAGCTTGAACAGGTACTCGACCATGCTCTCGTCCAGGCCGTCCAGCTTGACCAGCACCTCTTTAAGCCGCCCCTTCAGCTCCTCGATGCGACCTTCGCCGTGGATTTCGATGTTCCATTCCAGCAGCTTGCTCGCCAGTTTCACGTTCTGGCCCCTGCGCCCGATGGCCAGGGAAAGCTGATCATCAGGCACGACCAGTTCTATCTGGTGGTTGTTTTCGTCGATGAGAACCCGGGAAACCGACGCAGGCGCGATGGCGGCGCAGACGTACTGGGCCAGGTCCATGGAGAATGGGATGATGTCTATCTTTTCGCCGCGCAACTCCTGAACCACCGCCTGCACGCGGGACCCCTTCATGCCCACGCAGGCGCCCACGGGATCCACGTCCGAGTCCGACGACGTGACCGCCAGCTTGGTGCGCTCGCCCGGCTCGCGGGCCACCGCCTTGATCTTTACTATCCCCTCGTAAATCTCCGGGACTTCCTTTTCGAACAGCTTGACCACGAACTTGGGATCGGTCCTCGACAGGACTATCTGGTGCCCCTTGGATTCACGATTGACGTCCTTTACGAATGCCTGAACGCGGTCACCGGGCCGATAGGACTCACGGGGGCACTGCTCCCTGAAGGGGAGAATGGCCTCGGCCTTGCCGAGGTCCACGATCACATTGCCCTTTTCGAATCGCCGCGCCACGCCCGTGACCAGGTCGGTCAGTCTGTCCTTGTACTCGTTGAAAACTATGGTCCGCTCGGCCTCCTGCACCTTCTGCAGGACAACGTGCTTGGCCGTCTGAGCCGCGATTCGGCCGAAAGCGCGCCGGTAGGTCTTCAGATTCAGCATGTCGCCGTACTTAAGGTCCTCTTCGCGGGCCTGCTCCCTGTCCTGTTCCAGGTAGAATATCTGGAATCCCAGTTCATCCCCGGGCTGGGCCTCGGGGTCCACCATGTGGGCCTGTTCGAGGGCAGCTCGGTCATGGGCGATGTCACCTCTTCGGTCACCCTCATGTACTGAAACAGTTCGACCTGACCGATCTCCTCGTTGAAGGCGGCCTCAAGGCTCCTCTCTTCCCCAAAGACCTTCTTGGCGGCCCTCAGGATGGCCTCTTCCAGCGCCTCGATGAAAACGTCCCGCGGAATGCCCTTCTCACGGCTGACGATTTCGATGACATCGGACCAATTGGGATTCTCAGTCGACATTTGCGTCCTCGTCTCGGTTCAAACGTCCCCGCCCGTCACAGACAACCCCAATGTCATTGGTGTTTCACAAAGGAGGTCGCCGGTCGACGGGATCACGACCAGCAGCGCGGCGCACAGTACCATAATGGAAAAAGTGTTGCAACAAATCCTGGGACGCGAATCCGGGGACCGGAATCAGGCCGGCTGTCAAGGTGACCGCATCGCGTTCGGCCCTGGGCCTTTCCCCGATTTCAGCGGCCTACGGCCAGGTCCAGGCCCGACCGGACATCACGTGCACGTGGAGGTGAAATACGGTCTGTCCAGCGCCCCGGCCCGTATTGATGATGGTCCTGTAGCCCGCCTCCACCAGCCCCAGTTCATCGGCGACTCTGCGGACGCCCAGCAGCAGCTTTCCCAGGAGGGCCTGGTCCTCGGGGTCCGCCTGGGCCAGCGATGTGATGTGCTTTCGCGGAATCACAAGGACATGGGTCGGCGCCACTGGACGGACATCACGGAAGGCCAGGATGTCGTCGTCTTCGAACAGGACGTCCGCCCCGACCTCCCCGGCCGCTATTTTGCAGAAGATGCAGTCCGCGGTCATTTCCCGCTCTTTTCGGCCTTGGCTTTTTCGCGGGCCTTCTTTTTCGCTTGCCTGGCCCGTTGTCTCATTTTGTTCGTTGTCGAGTTCTTTCCCATGTCATCTCCTTCGCGGCCCCACGCCGCGGAAATGAATGATAGAGGAAAAGGCCCATGTAGACAACTATCCGAAAATACGTGACATCAGTCCGGGTTTCTTGCCTTTCAGAACGCCGTCGATCATGCGCGCAAGGTCCTCACGTGGAGCGGCGCCCACTCGCTGCGCGACCACGTCCCGGCCCTTGAAAATCAACAGGGTTGGAATGGATCGGATGCCCATCTGACCGGGGACCATCTGGTTTTTCTCGGTATTCATCTTGACGAACTTCATCCTGCCCTGGTACTCGCGGGCAAGATCCTCTACAACCGGCCCCACCATCTTGCATGGTCCGCACCAGGGGGCCCAGAAGTCCACCAGAACCGGGATATCGGATTGAACGACTTCCTTTTCGAAGCTGGCGTCGCTTACCTGGGTGAGGGGCGATCCGCCGCCCCGGTCGTCCTGCGGCCTGGAATTTTTCAGATAGCCTGGTTTGCCTTTCTTGCCCATGATCCTTGACTCCTTGCCTTATGGGGTTAATTCCGAGGACCTGCCCCTCGAGGGACCCGCCGATCCCGCGAGCACCTGCTCGCGGTTACACGGAAAAGATAGGTATCCAGTCGACGTGAGTCAAGGACCCTGACTTTGTGTTCATTGGACTTTGTGTTCATTGGACTTTGTGTTCATTTGGGCTTCGCGTTCATTTAGGCTTCGCGTTCACTCCACGCCTTCCTCCGGTTTCACTTGTGGAGGATATCGGCGGATCATCCATATGAGGAGCGCCAACCCCGGCACGGCGGCCAGAGTGGTCAACGCAAAGTACCAGGTCCAGGACACATGATCGGCCAGCCAGCCCCCGCCAGACGCAAGGACCTTGCCCACAAAGGCCGCCAGGGATGAAAGCAGGGCGTATTGCGTGGCGGTGAAGGCCAGGTTGCAAAGGCTCGAAAGGTAGGCGACGAACGCGGCGGAAGCGAGGCCTCCCGACAGGTTTTCGGCTGCGATCGTCAATGCGAACATGCCCAGGGAAGGTTGGACCGGCGCCATTGGTATAGGGGGCTGGACGGGCGCGGACCAGGCCAGCAAAGAATACGTCAGATTCGACGCGGCTTGCAGCACTCCACCAAGCAACAGGGTCTTCAGGATTCCCTTGCGGGCCACCAGAACGCCCCCCAGGGCCGTTCCCGCCAGGGTCATCACCACCCCGTAGGTCTTGCTGACGATACCGATCTGGGCCTTGGTGAACCCGATATCCAGGTAAAACGGATTGGCCATGACCCCCAGCAGGGAGTCCCCGTACTTATAAAAACCCACGAACAG
>JAADHL010000080.1 GCA_013151875.1 Deltaproteobacteria bacterium | reverse complement strand
CACCGTGTCCAGGCCGATTGAATCCATCATTGCAAGGGTCCCGGCGGGCAGGGCTTCGGAAACGGATGCCCGGTCCACCAGATTCGGCGCAACGCCTGCCATGACCGCCTTGAAGCATTCGTTCTGTACGGGCAGAAACAGCCTGTTGGCCGCGAACGCATTGGCAGGGCCCTGCTCTATCACGTCGAGGTCGAGAGAGCGCAGAAATCCCAGGACCTGGACCCTTTCGTTGCCGTCCGTGGCCTCGTCGAAGATCGCCTCCACGAACCCGGTCATGTCCACCGGGTAGAAGAAGTGCGCCCCTGCGACGCCCTTTCCCAGTTCGCCCGGAAGGATCGAGGACGAGTTGGTCAGCAGCGGGCCGCCTTCGACGATACGTTCACGCAACGCCTTTATGATTGCGCGCTTGGCCGGCGCATCCTCTTCTATCGTTTCGATCAGGCAGTCGCATTCGGGGAGGCCGCCATCGTCGGCCGAAAAAAACGACGCCTTCCCGGTCGTGGTTTCCCCGTCGATGAAATCCAGGCGTCTCAGGTCCTTGCCGATGCGTTTCTCCAGGGCAGCGAGCCAGTCGCGCTCGCGATCCGCCCAGACCACGTCCATGCCCCGGCGCAGCAGAAAAAAACCCACGTTGCGGGCCATCTTTCCGGCGCCTGCGATAAGTATTCTCAACCGCCTCTCCTGCTGATTTTCTTTACGTTGAGGTAGCTGAAAGCAGTGTCCACGAATCGTCCCATTCGGGTCAGGGTGGTTCCCGGCCCTGTCTCGAAGACCGTCTCGACGCCGCGTTTCCCGAAGGCCAGCAGCACTGCCCGCCAGTCGATGGGCGACGACAGGTTTTGCACTGTGAAGTCCCTTGCCTGGTCCGCGGTGGTCAGCGTGTCCGCGTTCAAGCTGGAAATGATAGGAACCGCGGGGTCCTTGAACTCAATCCCGGCCATTGCCTTCGCAAAATCACCACACGCCTTTGCCAGGAATGTGGGGTGATGGTACGCCACCTCCCTGTCCAGCCACAAGATACGGGTGGCATCGGCGTCGCGCGCGGCCTTTTCGAATGCCTCCAGGGCTTTCAGATCGCCTGCCACCACTTGTGACATCGAACTGTTGGTGATGACACGGAGCAGGGTTGGAGCAGCCAGCCGACCCAGGATTTCATCAACCTCGGTAAGGGTCAGGCCGGCGGTTGCCAGCATTCCACAATCGCGACTTTGGCACGCCGTTGTTGCCAGGTCGTACGCCGTTTTCACCAGGGCCAGTCCATCCTCGAAGGATACGCAGCGGGCGGCCGCAAGCGCGGCGTAGATGCCGAGGCTGTGACCCGCCACCAGGACCGGGACCACGCCTTTCGACAGGAGGACCTTGTTCATGCCCAGACTGTAGGCGTAGGTGAACACCTGCGTAGACAGCGCATCCAGACCGTCCATTCCGTCCATGGTCAGAGCCGCCTCGAGATCCGTGCCGGTGAATTCCGACGACCGGGCCATGAGCGGACCCATGAGGCCGGCATGACGATTGAAAAACTGCGCCTCATAGCCTGACGGCGCGATCCCCGCCCCTGGAAACACCAGCCCGGCGGTTCCAGTCCTGGCCACGTCCTGCTTCATGCCGGATCATGAGTCATGGATGATTGACTGTTGACGGCTCTGATCGAATACCCCGCCTGCATGAATTTGCTGACCTCCGTGACGAAGCTGACGACCCTGTCGCCCGCGGACAACCTGCTTTCCCTCATGATCGAGTCCAGGCAGATCAGTACCATGGGCGGGCCGGTGTACCCCAGACTGTCCATCTGCGTAAAGATCCTGTCCCCGGGGATGCCCAGCTCCAGGCATTCCTCGGCAACCGCCTCCACGATATGCTTCGCCGGGAGGTTTATCTGGAAGATCCTTATCGTGGACGGATCGATGCCGCCCTGGTCCAGCATGCGTTTGAAGCCGTTCAAGAACACCGACCCGCCTTCCTCCTGGAAGATCCCGGTGGCAAGTTCGTTTCTGAAATGCTGGCGTAGATGGTGCAGCCCCTTTTCGTACTCCTCGACAGGGTTCAGATAGAGGGCCGGCCGGTTGTTGAACATCAGGCTGGGTCTCTTGCCGCCCACTGACTCGACGTAGGTCGTTTCGAGTTCCAGGCCCCTCGACCGGGCTGGATCAGTGGTCAGCACCAGAGCGCCTGCTCCGTCCGACAGAAACCACCTAAGGAACAGGGACTCTTTGTCCACCAGTTGCTGATTGTAGTATTCGGCGCGTAATTCGGACGACGAGATGCCCGACGAGATCACCAGGGCGTTGCGATACCTGCCCGTGGCCAGCAACTGATGCGCCAGATAAATCGCCTTGTACGCCGACGTGCAATTGGCGTGGATGGAAAACTCGGCGCACGACTCGATCCCCAGGGCCTCCTGGATGCGCACCGAGGCCGTAGGCATCTGGTCCTGGTGGGCCGATCCGTAGCAGATGAGGTCGATTTCGGATGGGTCCATTGCCGCCATTTCCAGGGCCGCGCGCGCCGCGGCCGTCCCCATGGTCACGTTGTCGTCCGTGAACTCCCTGGTGATTGGGTCGATGGCGTAATGAACGTACGTAATGTCGAGGATCTCGCGCATGACGGTATCCATGGACGCCATCCAGCGGCGGATTTTCCTCGGGGCCTCGGTCAGTTCGCCGAGGACTTCCTGGGCCTTTTCCACGGGTATCGGATCACCTGGCAGATAGGTGCCGGACCCCACCGGAAAAACGGAGGCAGTCACTTTATCCTCGCTTTTCTTCATTCGTACCGGCTGAAAATGCTGACCCCGTTCTGCCCCCCGAAGGCGAAGCTGTTGCACATGACGTGGTCCAGTCGCTGTTCGCGGGGGCTGAGGGGCACGTAGTCCAGATCCAGTTCGGAATCAACCTCGGTGAGGTTGAGAGTGGGCGGTATCACGCCGTTTTCCAGGGCAAGGACCGACAGCACCGTTTCAACGCCCGCGGCCGCGGCGAGGCAGTGCCCGTGGGCCGCCTTCGTCGAAGAAACCGCGAGTGAATGAGCATGGTCGCCGAACACGGCCTTTATGGCCTGGGTTTCGTACAGGTCGTTAAGCTGGGTGGAAGTGCCGTGGGCGTTGACGTAGCCGATGTTTCCTGGCTTCAGGCCCGCGGCGTCCAGCGCCAGGCTCATGGTCCGGGCCATGCCGGTCCCGCCCGGCTCGGGCGACAGGATGTTGTACCCCTCCGACGACAGGCCCGGTCGGTGCAGCAGGGCGCGTATCCGGGCGCCCCGCGCACGGGCGGATTCCTCGGACTCCAGCACCATCATGCCGCCGCCTTCGCCCATGACGAAGCCCTTCCTGTCCTTGTGGAACGGGCGCGAGAGCGTGCGCGGGTCTTCGCCGTCATCGGGGACGGCAAGGGCCATCAGGTCGCAGAACCCCTGGACATCCAGCGCGTTCAGGGTCGAGTCCGCCGCGCCGGCCACCACCACGTCGCACTCGCCGGACTGGATCAGCATCCAAGCGGCATGCAGGGCGTACGTCCCCGACGAACAAGCCGAACTGACGACTGACGAGGGGCCCAGAAAGCCCAGTTTCAGGCTGATCCACGCGGCCGGTGAACTGGCCATGTTGCGCAGGATACGATTGCCGTCCCTTTCATTTGTCGGTGGGGCGTATCCCGTGCCCGTAGCCCCTGCCACCACGCCGATTCGCTGCCTGTCCACGGTTTTTACGTCCAGGCCGGAGTCCTCGATCGCCATGGCCGCGCAAACCAGGGACATGCGGGTCCCCCGGGTCATCTGCTTGCGGCTGCGCGGCTTGATGTGTTTCTTGAACAGGTCGTCGGCGCCGTCGGGCAGCTCCACGCCTACCGGAGCGTCAACCTCGGAAGGGTCGAACAGGGTGAAGCGCCCGGCCGGTCTGTCACCTCGAAGGATCCCCTCCCAGGTTGATTTCATGTCCAGTCCGAGGCCGGTCATCAGCCCCATTCCGGTGACGAATACGCGCCGTTCGCCCATCACAAGTCCCCGAATTGTTGAAATAGTTTTTCAGGCACGGTAACCGGAGCTCCGCTTTCCAGGTCCACAAAGGCGATGGAACTGGTGGCGCGCGCAACCAGTTGGCCTTCGCGTCTGATCCTGTATTTCAGGACCACCCTGAACTCATCGACCCGGGCCAGTTCCGCGGTCACATCCAGGTGATCGAGCAGGCGTGCCGGTCTGTGGAATTTGACATTCAGTTCGTGCATCACCGGAAAGACCCGGTCATCGGGTCCCAATGGGAGGTCCAGTCCCTTCAACAGTCTCAGACGGGCGCGCTCGAGATAGCAGACCAGCTTCGAATGATGCGCGATGCGATACGAGTCCACGTCCTCGAATTCGACAATGACGCTTACGGTTGCAGTCGGTCCGTCCATTTCTATCCGCCGAAAACGTGCACGATGGTAACGCATTCACCGGGATCGGGGAACAGGATCCTCACATCAACGCCCGCGATTTTGAACTCGCGCATGACCTCGGGGGCCAGTACGGCCTCGCCTGATCCGGGTTGGTCCCCGGCCATCCACTGGACCAGCCGAGGGTCGAATGGGGCCCCAATTGCCTTGAACACGGCCTCCTTGAAGGTGAACGCGGCGCAGAGCGCTGAGGCGGTGTCGGGAACCAAGGCGGCGCAAGACCATTCTTCGTTCGAGAATACGAGGGGCAAAGGGTTGTCGGATTCTTTTTCCAGTCGGAATCGGTCCACCATCTCGGCGTCCACTCCGACGCCGATGAGGGCAGCCCCGGACTCAGAGGTCCACGTTGATGATGTCATCGCCGTGCCGAACCATGGCCACCGACAGGTCGACGACCTGAGCGATGGTGTTGGCGGGTTTCTTCATGAGGTGACGGGCCAGGGTCTTCAATTCGATCCCGATGCCGTATTTCCTGCGTATCTTTTCGAGCAGGGCCATGAACATCAGTGAGTCGCCTTCCAGGTCCTCGATGATGTTGGTGTCGGGCGTGATCTCATCGGGTTCCATGTCGCATTCATCGGCGAAGAACCCGATGACCATTTCGCGAATTTCGTTTTCGGTTTCAGGCGTCATTTCAGGCATCTGCAATTCTCCGAACGCGCTGTTTCCGGCGGCACGAACCCATCGATCCGGCCGGTTTTCGGTGTCGAATGTTCGACTCAACGTTTCCAAAAGTCAAGCCCGCCATCGCCGACGGTCAGGACCTGCGGCATCGGCGAACTCGCGTGGATCGTACAGGCCGCGCCTGCCGCTTTCGCTCGCATTTGCCGCCACGGCCGCTTCAAGAAGACGGCCCTGCTGGTTGCAACGATGCTTCCCCTCCATTAGGATTCGCGCGTCGTGACGGCCGTCGCGAGGCGGACTGAAAGGAGCGGATTCTTGAAGGTCCTGGTAGTTTCACCCAACACCAAGCTTTTTCCTGACCCGGTATACCCCATAGGCGCGTCCTACATTACCACCGCTTGCCGCAACGCCGGCCATGAGGTCGAGGCGTTCGACTACAATTTCAAGGCGGACCCGAAGGCTGATCTGGCCGCGTTGCTGAGGACTTTCGCGCCCGATGTCGTCGGAATATCGATCAGAAACGTGGACAATGCTCTCAAGGGTGAAAGCGTCTCGTTCTTTCCGGTAATCAGGGACCTGGTGGCGCACGTACGTTCCAACTGCGACGCGACGATCATCCTGGGCGGGTCGGGCTATTCGCTTTTCCCGGTCGAGTTCCTGGACTACACGGGCGCGGATCACGGCGTCGTGGGCAGTGGTGAGGAAGCGATGGTCCAGTTCCTGCGGGACCTGGAGGCGGGAACGGCGGTCAAGCGCGTGATCAATTCCAGCAAGCCCGACAAGGACGTGGCCCACACCGTGCCCGATAGGGGCTTCTTCGATTTTGAAAAGTATTACGGCATCGGGGGTCTGCTGGGGGTGCAGTCCCAGCGGGGATGCACTTTCAACTGTTCGTACTGCACCTACCCGAACCTGGAAGGCCGCATGCTGGTCCCCAGACAGCCGGGCGTGGTCGTTGACGAGATCGAGGGCCTGATCAGGGACTTCAAGGCCCGGCATTTCTTTTTCGTGGACAGCGTGTTCAATCACAAGGAATCGCACGTATTCGCCATCTGCGACGAGATTATCCGCCGCGGACTCAGCATCAAGTGGTCCGCATACGTGAGACCCAGATTCAAGGACCCGGATCTGATACCAACCATGAAGGCCGCGGGATGCAAGAGCATCGAACTGGGCACGGACTCTTTGGCCGAGCCCACCATGAAGTCCATGAACAAGGCCTTCACCGTGGACGATGTGTTCCGGTTTTCCGAAAAATGCAGCCAATCAGGGATCCTTTTCTGCCAGAATCTGATTTTCGGTGCTCCAGGCGAGACGCGGGATACCGTCGAAACCTCCATACGCAACGTCCTGGCCACCGAACCCACGGCCGTGCTGGGAATGCTGGGTATCAGGATCTATCCGAACACGATGATCGCGGATTATCTGGTGGAGTCGGGATACCTCAAGGACCAAGGCGAGATAGGCCTGGAGCCTATCTTTTACGTGGACGAGGCGGTCAAGGACTGGATCGCGGACTATCTCGTTGACCTCGAAAGCCGTAACAAACTCTTTATCTTTCCGGGATTGACCACCCCGAAGAACCCGTTCGGACGCAGGCTGTTGCGCCTGCTCACGCGTCAGGGACTGCTGTGGGAGGCGGTGCGCTACAGGACCATGGGCCCCAGACTCAAGGCTCGAATCATCAAGCGGACCAGGGGCCTCCTGGGCATGAGATGACGGAATACGGAGGCAGGCCGTGAAAATCAAACTCATTCTTTCCGCCGCCCCCAATGACGCTCTGGCGGGTTCCGAGCCGTTCATGCCCCTTTCCCTGCCCCTCCTGGCGGCGGCCGCGCCCGATCATGACTACGATTTCATCGATATGATGAAGCCCCCGTTCAACCTGGGGTTCGACGACCAAGTGGAAGTGGTGGGGATCAGCGTCAGGATGACCGCGGAAAAGACCGCCTACGAGGTCGCGGATGAGTTCAGGCGCCGTGGCGTCAAGGTCGTGATGGGAGGCCCGCAGGTGTCCGCCGTGCCCTTCAGGGCCATTGAACACGCGGACGCGGTAGTGATCGGAGAGGGCGAGTCGCTCTGGCCCATGGTCCTCGACGACATGGATACAGGACGTTTAAGGGACTTCTACGTTTCGTCGCCCCGGCCCTTTGCCCCCCAGGGGCGGACATTCCACCAGCTGGATGAGCTGCCCGACCTGTCGGAAATCGCTACGCCGCTTCGCCACCTGCACAAAAAGAAATACCAATTCGACACGGTGTTCGCTTCGCGCGGCTGCCCCATCGACTGCGACTTCTGCGCGGTGCCGGGCCTGTTCGGCAAGAAGGAGAGGTTCAGGCCGATCCAGCATGTCGTCGACGAGATAGATACCTTCAAGGGCTTCTACTATCTGATTGACGACACGGTGTTCGGCCGTGCCCACACATATGACTACTACCTGGAACTGTACGCGGCGATTTCACGTCTGAAAAAGCGTCGCTTCTGGCACGGACAGGCGAGTCTGGGCCCGATCCAGTCCGAGAAGGGCAGGGAAGTGATCCGCGCCGCGGTCAGATCGGGCCTCCTTTACGCCGCGGTCGGCATGGAGTCCATCAACCCGATTGTGCTGGAAAAGAGCGGGTCCATTGCCAAGACCGGCCTGAAGGGGGCTAAAGACCCCCTGGCGCGTATGGAGGAAGGCATCGGTTTTCTGCAGGACCTGGGGCTCGTCGTGTCCGGCTGGTTCGCGATTGGCTATGAGGACGACACGGTGGACACCTTCTACCGGACGCTCGAATTCTGCCTGCGTAACAACATCATGCCGATCATGTCGCCGGTGTTCGCCCTGGAAGGTACGCGGCTCCATGCACGCCTGGCTTCCGAGGGCAGATTGGGTTTTTCCGGAGGCAGTCTGACCAACGTCCCCCACCCCTCCATGAAGCCGGAGGCCGTGCTGGAGGCCCTGGATTACAGCGTGAAGACCGCGTTTACCTTCAAGGAAATCGTGAAGCGCACTCTTTTCTACGCGAAGCGATTTACCCCGCAGAACCACAATTCCGGACGCGACAGGGTGCAAAAGGCTATGTTTCTGTTCATCCTTCAGACCCAGCTCAAGAAGATATTCCTGCGCGAAAACCGAAACCTCGCGGCATCGGAAAAGCCCGGCCAATTAGGAGATGGGGTCTGACCCCGTTTCCTCCATTTTTTCCCACGGACCCTGGTCGGCCTTTTCGATTGCGGCGCGGATGTCGGGTAGCTTGGATCTGAGGTCGTCAAGGTACAGGATGTTGCCCTCGATCGAGAGCAGCAGCAGGACCACCTTGTCCATGGCGGCGCGCCCATTGCGCCCCAGCGCGGTCAGTTCTTTGAAGAGCCGTCTGCGGGCGGGGTCCTTCGAGAAAGCGAAACGCCCCACCAGACGAATGAAGACCCCGGCCTTTTCAATGAACCCCACCTTGCCGGAGGTGTCCTTCAGGAACGTGCCGCCCTCCAGCAGCCTCAGGGCCCTCCGGCGTTGCGCGTCGATGTCGAAAAGTCTGCCCAGGGCCTCGACGAAGGAGTCCAGCATGTCGACCTGGGACATCTTCATGTAGTGCAGGCACGGCAAGGCCCCGTTCATCATCTCGCGATTCGTGCCGTACAGCCTTCCCTCGTCCTCCATGCGGCGCCACAGGTCAGTGCCGGGCGCCACGGTCAGGATGCTCAACATGTTGTAGACCATGTTGTTGCGGTCGATGAATTGGTAGATGTCGTCGAAGGATTTCAGCGTGTCCGCGTCGAAGCCCACGATGAACGAGCCCATCACATTGATTCCAGCCGCGTGTATGGCCGCGATCGCCTCGTCGTACTCTTCCACGCGATTGTGATGCTTGCGCGTTTCCTCCAGGCTGTCGGGGTTTACCGATTCGAACCCGATGATGATTGACAGGCAGCCCGCCCTGGCCATGGCTTCAAGCAGTTCAGGGTCTTTTGCGACTTCGATGCTGGATTGACAGACCCATGAAATACCCAGGGGCTCGATGGCCTCCATCAGCCGGCGCGCCCGTTTTTTGTGGATCGTGAGGTTGTCGTCCACGAACAGGATCTTTTTGATGGGCAGCGCCTCGATCTCGCGCACCACGTCCGCGATTTCACGGTAGCGCATCCGCCGTCCGAACATCTTGTTGACCAGGCAGAATTCGCAATTGAAGGGGCACCCTCGCGACGTTTCCACGCTCAGCGTGTTGATGCGCTTGGTATCCACGAGGTCCCATCGGGGCGGGACGCTCGAACTGAAATCGGTTGACTTGCCCGCCCTGTACACGTCCTTCAGTTCGCCCTTCTCGAAGTCCGCAAGGCATTCGGTCCAGGCGCCTTCAGCCTCCCCGCATACCACGCTGTCGGCGTGTTCCAGGACCTCGGCGGTGTTGAAAGTGGCGTAGGTTCCGCCCATCACGACCTTTGCTCCCATCGAGCGGTATTGGTCGGCGATTGCGTATCCACGGTCGATGGTCGAGATCAGCGTGGTAATGCCCACCAGGTCGGGCACGACGCCATTCGGTATCGTCCCGACCTCCTCATCGATGATTCTGATGCTGTAATGATCGGGTGTCAGCGCCGCAACCAGGGGAAGAGCCAGCGGCGCAGTCATCGTGCGTTTGCCCAGCAATCGGCTCAGTTCGTGCTGGACCCCATAGTGCTTGTATCTGAGCCGGGGGTTGATCAGGAACAGCCTGTAGCGCTTGCGGGCCATGAACGTGAAGGCTCCTCAGCCGCGAGGCGGTATTGTCACCACGGCCGCGGGCCCTGTCAATCGAGGTTCACGAATCGGCCGTGAAAGGATTCGGTTACGGTTATGGGAACGGGTACGCTCGGGCTCACGGAGATGACGGCATCCTCTCATCGAACGATTATTGGGGGAGGTCCTGGATCAATACGGGATATTGACCAAATTCAGGACCACGGAATACCCTAGCCGTGATGGAACGAAGTCAATCAATGCTGATTGGGCGTTTGTGCCTCCAGCACAAACTCGTGTCCCGCGACCAGTTGGCGCGCGCCATAAAGGAGCACGGCAGGATTGGCAACAAGCGCAAGCTGGGGGAAATCCTCCTGGAAATGGGCCTGCTGAAGCCCGACCAGCTGAAGGCCCTGCTTGCCGAGCAGAAGAGATCGGCAAGGCCGGTTCAATCGACTCAAAGACCCCGGGAGGCCCGCGCGCCGGAGGCCCCGATAAAACCTCCCCGGGACTTTGATGCAACGTCCCACGTGGTCGGATTGAAATCAGGCGCCAAGCGCAGAAAACCCCCGCGTTCATCCGGCATGATGGACAGGATCCTGACCCAGGCAATCCGACTCAAGGCCAGCGATGTGCACGTTCATGCCGGCCTGCCCGTCAAGATGAGGGTCAACGGGAAGCTGCAGGCCCTGAAGATGCCTCCACTGGAAAAGGAACAGGCCGAGCAACTTGCCTTGGAAGTGCTGTCCACGGAGAACCTTGCCTGGCTGGACGAGCACGGGGACGTGGACATCGCGTACGAGATCCCCGAGGTGGGACGGTTCCGTGGCAATGTCTATCGCCAGAGAGGGGCAGTGGACGCCGTGTTCAGGGCCGTTCCAGCCAGGGCCGCCTCCCTTGAGGAACTCGGCCTGCCCAGCGTTCTGGCGCGGATGGCGACCTTTCATCAGGGCATGGTCCTGCTGACCGGGCCCGCGGGGTGCGGAAAGTCCTCCACCATGGCTGCCCTCGTCAATCTGATCAATGAAGAACGGCGTTCCCATATCATTACGGTCGAGGACCCCATCGAGTTCATCCATCCCTCCAAGCGGTGCCTGGTCAATCAGCGCCAGGTCCGCAGACACACCGAGTCCTTTGCTTCCGCGCTGCGCGCCGCCCTGCGCGAGGACCCCGACATCCTTGCGATTGGCGAGTTGAGGGACCTTGAAACCGTGTCTTTGGCGCTCACCGCTGCCGAGACAGGACACCTGGTGCTGGCCACGCTTCACACCGGCAGCGTGATCCGCACGGTTGACCGCATGGTGGACGTGTTTCCGCCCCGGCAGCAGCCGCAGGCATGCGCCATGCTGTCTGAGTCGTTGCGCGCTGTGGTGTCACAGCGTCTGGTGAATGGAACCGATGGTGGAAGGCTGATCCCTGCGGTGGAATTGCTCATAGTGACCCCGGCCGTGTCGCACCTCATCCGCGAGAGGAAGACGCACCAGATACATTCGGTGCTCCAGACTGGGCGTGCGCACGGAATGTGCCTGCTGGACGATTCGCTGTCTGGTCTGGTGGAGGCGGGTTCGGTGTCGAGGGAGGAGGCCCGGCGGTTTGCCGAGGACCCCAGAAGGTTTGCCTGAGGAAAGTATATGGCCAGGCTGGACGGCCTCTTCAAGTACCTGAAAAGCCACAACGGCTCGGACCTGCACCTGGCCGCCGGCATCCCTCCCAGGTTGAGGCTTCGCGGCGAGGTGGTGGACGTCGAGGGAGGGGAAGTCCTCGATGACGGTACGCTCAGGGGCCTGCTGAAAGAGCTCACGACCGCTGAGCAGTGGAAGCGATTCGAAACCAGCC
>JAADHL010000368.1 GCA_013151875.1 Deltaproteobacteria bacterium | reverse complement strand
GAGGGCCGCTGGGATGGAGATAGCCAAGGAACTGCCGGGTCTGATCACGCCCACCGAGATCTACCGTCAACTGAGCCGGTACGTGATCGGTCAGGAAAGGGCCAAGAAGGCCGTATCCATCGCGGCGTACAGTCACGTCAAACGCGTCAGGGCAAAAGCGTCGGGTGTCCCGCTTTCCGCCCGCAAGACCAACGTGATGCTGATAGGTCCCACTGGTTGCGGCAAGACACACCTCGCGAGGACCCTGGCGCGCGTCCTGGACATCCCGTTCGTGGTCGCCGACTCGACCGAGTACACCGAGGCCGGCTACTACGGCAAGGACGTGGAGGTCATGATCGGCGAACTGTTGCTTTGTGCCGACATGGATGTCGAAAGCGCCGAGACGGGCATCGTCTTTGTGGATGAAATCGACAAGATCGCCAGGAGGTCTCATGGAGCGGTGACCGGCGCGGGGAGCCGCGACATAGGCGGCGAGGGCGTGCAGCAATCCCTGCTCAAGTTGCTGGAGGGTCGCCAGATATTCGTCCCGACCAACGTCACCCAGCACTGGAGCAAGCACGACTTCGTATCGGTGGACACTACCGATATCCTGTTTATATGCGCCGGCACATTCTCGGACCTCCATCTTTACGGCGGCGGGTCGAAATGCGTGGGTTTCAACACCTCTGATTCGCCGTCAAGGCAGGGCCATATCACCGAGAAGGACCTTCTGAGGTACGGGATCCTGGCCGAGTTTCTGGGACGCGTCCCTATTCAGGTCCAAATGTCCGCCCTTGACCGGGACGAGTTGCTGGCCATCCTTTTGAAGCCTCCGGACTCTTTGTTACGTGAATACGCTGAGTTGCTGAGTCTTGACGGGGTCAAGATCGACTACAAGAAATCGGGCCTGCTGGAGATCGTGGACAGGACGCTTTCGCACGAAACAGGCGCGCGTGGGATGAAGGCTGTGCTGGAGGAGGTGATGTCCGACGTACTCTTCAGGGGACATGAACTGGCCGGAACCACCGTGAAGGTGGACAGGAGATTCGTGCGCTCTCAATTGGAAAAGACGAACTGACAACGTCCGCCGGGTTCACATCAAACCACTTTCCGAACTATTTTCACCCGAATTATTTTCACCCGAATTATTTTTCCTCGAACTCCGCATCGATGACGTCCCCGTCATCCTTGGGACCCGATTCCGCACCGGATTCCGGATTCCGCGCCGGCTGCGCCGCCCTGCCCATTTCCGCCTTCCCCGGTCTGGGCATCGGCCTGCTTGTACATCGCCTCGGCCAATCCATGAGATGCCTGAGTCAACGATTCGAGGGCGGCCTTCACGGCCTCCGGGTCGTCCTTCTGCAGGGCCTCCTTGGCGGTTGATATGGCGGACTCCACCGTGTTCAGCTCGGCAACCGGGATCTTTTCCTTGTTGTCCTTGACCAGTTTTTCGGTCTGATAGACCATCCCGTCAAGCTGGTTCCGGCGGTCCACTTCCTCGCGCCTCTTCTTGTCGTCGTCTTCGTGCTGTTTGGCCTCGTTGACCATCCTGTCGATCTCGCTCTCCTCCAGGCCGGATGAGGCGGTAACCGTGATCTTCTGCTCTTTTCCCGTGGCCTTGTCCTTGGCGGACACATTCAGAATTCCGTTGGCGTCGATGTCGAACGTGACCTCGATCTGGGGCACGCCCCTGGGAGCCGGCGGAATGCCGTCAAGTATGAAGCGTCCCAGGGAACGGTTGTTGGATGCCATTTCCCTCTCGCCCTGGAGGACATGCACCTCGACGCTCGTCTGTCCGTCGGCCGCCGTAGAGAACGTCTCGGCCTTGCGCGTCGGTATCGTCGTGTTGCGCTCGATCAGCTTGGTCGAAACGCCTCCGAGGGTCTCGATTCCAAGGCTCAGGGGAGTCACGTCCAGCAACAGGACGTCCTTGACCTCACCGGCCAGAACAGCGCCCTGGATGGCGGCGCCGACCGCGACCACCTCATCGGGATTCACGCTGTGGTTGGGGTCCTTGCCAAAGAACTTCCTGACCGTTTCCTGAACCAGCGGAATCCTGGTCGAGCCTCCCACCATCACGACCTCGTCGATGTCGGATGGGGACAGCTTGGCGTCCTTGAGGGCCTTGGAACAGGGCTCCACGGTCCTTTCAATCAGGTCTTCCATCAACTGTTCCAGCTTTGCCCTGGTCAACTTGACGTTGAGATGCTTCGGGCCGCTGGCGTCCGCGGTCAAAAACGGCAGATTCACGTCGGTCTCTGGAACGGACGACAACTCCGTCTTGGCCTTTTCCGCGGCGTCCTTCAGGCGCTGGATGACCATCTTGTCCTTGGATACGTCGATCCCGGTGTCTTTCTGGAACTCGGACACCAGGTACTCGATGACGCGCTGGTCGATGTTGTCGCCGCCAAGGTGGGTGTCGCCGTTGGTGGCCTTCACCTCGACCACGTTGTCCCCCACCTCGAGGATGGAGATGTCGAACGTGCCTCCGCCGAAGTCGTAAACGGCGATGGTCTGGTCCTTCTTTTTGTCCATGCCGTAGGCCAGCGCCGCCGCGGTCGGCTCGTTGATGATCCTTTTGACTTCCAGTCCCGCAATCTTGCCCGCGTCCTTGGTGGCCTGGCGCTGGGAATCATTGAAGTAGGCCGGCACGGTGATGACGGCTGAGGTCACGGGCTGCCCCAGGTAGGCCTCCGCTGCTTTCTTGAGCTTTTGCAGAATCTTGGCGGAGATCTCCGGGGGAGACACCGATTTGCCCCGGATGCTGACGACGGCCTGGTCGTTGTCGCCCTTGATCACCTTGTAGGGGACCTGCTTGATCTCCTCACTGACCTCGTTGATCCTGCGGCCCATGAACCGCTTGATGCTGTAGACCGTGTTCTCCGGGTTGGTTATCGCCTGACGCTTGGCGATCTGACCCGTCAGGATCTCGCCCTTGTCGTTGTACGCCACCACCGAAGGGGTTGTCCGCCCTCCTTCCTCGTTCTGGAGGACCTTGGCCTCGCCGCCTTCCATTATCGCGACCACCGAATTGGTGGTACCGAGGTCAATCCCGATGATCCTTTCCATCTGTATGCCTCCCTTCTTTCAGCCCGGTCG
>JAADHL010000319.1 GCA_013151875.1 Deltaproteobacteria bacterium | reverse complement strand
GAACGGCTGGAGGCGGAAAAGACCCGTTTCCAGTGGTCCGCCCAGGTAAGAATCGAGGTCGCGCGGGACACTGAACTGCTGAAATTGATGAAGCGGACGCACTGCGAGACCCTGTTCATCGGGGTCGAGTCATTCAACGCCGAAACACTGAAATCGATGAACAAGAAGCAGACGACGGACGAGATCGAAAGGGCCATGGGGCGATTCAGGGAGTACGGCCTGGGCGTACACGGCATGTTCGTGCTGGGGGCCGACGCTGATACGCCTCGCTCGATTCGTTCGACTGTGGACTTCGCAATCAGGGCGGGATTCAGCAGCGCCCAGTTCCTGATTCTGACGCCGTTTCCGGGCACCCCGATATGGGATGAACTGTCATCCAGGGGCAGAATCCGGTTGGGCGATTTCTCACTGTATGATGGACATCACGCCACGTTCGAGCCCGCCCGCATGTCCATGGAGGAACTCCAGGAACTACAATTGGAGTCCCATGCCCGATTCTATGGTTTCAGGCGGATCCTGGCGCGACTCGTGACGGGCCGGTTCGAGGAGTTGGCGATATTCATCTATGCGAAGAGGTTGAACGGGACCTGGAGGCATCGAAACCGGGTGTTCATGGACCTGCTGCGCTTGATGACCCGATCAAATGGGATGATCCAGTCCGTGCGGTTCGTCCACCCCTCGAATCGCGTCAAGGCGTGGCCCTTGCCCTACGGCACCACGCTTCAGCTGTAGACCCTACAGTTCCTGGATCAGACGTTTGGCGGCGTTGGGAATGATGATGCCCAGGCGGTCGGTTTCGGCTGGGTTCATCCAACCGCCGGCGCTGGTCGACGCATAGGATTCCGCGGAACTCACGACCTTGTCGCCCTGCTTCAACTGGCCCACGAGCCTGATCTTGTCGTCGGGCGCGAACGCTCCAAGCATCAACGCCTCTCCCGACTCACGAAGGTGATAGTCGGTGATTGTGACGTCCAGGGTGAGGGCCCCGCCGTCGGCGTACTTTCCGGCCCCGGTCAGCAATTCGACCAGCTTGGCCTTGACCAGGTCATCCACATGATATTCGTGAAACTGCGCGTGTCGGTGTTTGGGCACGGCCACCTCGTCCAGTTTGACGTTCACGGCCCCGACCTTGGCCTCCGAGGCCAATATGGAGTCTTCGCGGATCAGTGGCCTGGAACTGCAACCCGCGAGCACGGTCGCGGCAATGAACAGGGCTGCGGCTACATGGGCGAGTTTCTTCATATCCAATCTCCTGTAAGAATTAGGATGCCGGAAATCTAGCAGAAAAGGTAAAAGGTGTCGATCATGCGAGGTCCAAAGGGCTGGAAGACCAAGGCAAATCCCTCTGCATCCTACCGGGCGGACGTCTGCACGGAAACGCTCCGCGCGCAGCGGAAGCCTGTGCCGTCATAGGCCATGACAAAGGGGAACGCATAAGTACGATCCACGCGATATGCCTCTGGTTCGCAATCGAACCAGGTGCCGCCGGCAATGCCTCCAGCCTTTTGATTGTTTTTTCCATCGAATACCACCCATTCACCGATGTTGCCTGCCATATCGCACAGTCCGAACCGGCTGCGTCCTTGTTCGAACGAACACGGTGGGGAAAGACCGGCGAATCCGTCCGAAACAAAGGACTCTCCCAGCGAACGGTGGACGCAAGCGCTCAAATCCGTGTTGGTTGCCACGTCCTCACCGAAGTTGCCCAGTCGTCCTGAATAGGTGAACTCACGGCCCCATGGATAAGGGTCGTCGCTGTCGCCTCGGGCCGCCCGAGTCCATTCGGCAAGGGTCGGCAACCGCATGCCCCTTGCGCGACACCAGTCATCCGCCTCTTTCATTCCAACGCACGGCATCGGAATGTCGTCTTCTCCATCGGTGGCGAGCACCTTGCATGTGCCGATCCACATCTTGGTTTTCGGGCATGTGCCGTCGTTTCGGCAGCGTCTGAACTGAGAAATGGTGACTTCTGTCTGATCGATGGCGAACCCATCGACGGCGACCAACCTGGGTCTACGGGAGTACACGGTGGAAAAGGCTCCGCGGGCCAATGGTTTCCAGACCCAGGCCAGTCCTGCCGGCACCGAGCAGAGATGTGGCCCTTGACGGGTGTCGCCCTTGGTGTCGCAGACCGCGTTTTTCCCGACTTCATCACGGTTCCACCAGAGGTCCCGGCGCCTCGGAAGAATACGTCTTACCTTTGCCAGGATTTCATCTTCGCTGAAATTGAACGGAAGTCTGATGACCATGGGCCTGGCAGCGCGACCACCCTGAGACCGAATCAATTCCCGCAGCTTGCGAGATGACTCCCGGGGTTTGTGAAATTCCTGGCCATGCGTGCAGAAAGGCACGACCAGTCGGCCTTTGAGGTCGAGCGTCGCGATGAGGCGGCGCATCGGTTCCGTGAAGGTGGTCCATATGGGCCCGCCAACGAATACGACCTCGGTTTTCGGGTCAGCGACCGCCTTCACGATCTTGTCGATGTCCGCCTGTTCCTTTTTCGTCTTTTTTTCCAGTTTCCCGGATTTCATGGTCAATTCATCGTGCGGCGGCGCTTCATAAACCGGAAAGTACTTTGCGTCCAGCATGGTCGCGATCTCTTGTCCGGCGAGGTTTGTCCGTCCAGTGAAACTATGCGCGATTACCACCACACCTTTAGGAAACCCCTTCTTGGTCCACGAAGCCCAGCCTGCGTCGGCTCCATTTTCCTGCCGAACGGCTATTGGATTTGACCTGGATGTGTCGGCAGCGACCTGGGAGCAAATCATCACAAAGAAAATGAATGCAGAGATCAGCAAAGCTGTTCCGGGGACCGGATGGTCGAAATGAAGGTCCATGGTTGTACCTCTAATTAAGATTATTGCTACCCGAAATCTTACATCCGCAATCGCGTCTGTCAACGAAACGCAGATCGCCCAAATTCACCGCCTGCATCGCGGTTCGACGACGGCTACGGCACTTTGGCGGCGTTGGCTTCACCAATTTTGGTGCTCGACGTACATCCAGTACGCCTGTGCCCAAATCGGCTTGCTGCCTTGCCAAAGCACTCGTTTCCGCCGTCTCTGACGCAGATT
>JAADHL010000024.1 GCA_013151875.1 Deltaproteobacteria bacterium | reverse complement strand
TCGTGCTCTTCGACGCCTCCCCGGCCCATCAGGAAACCAGCCACGAGGTCCGGCTTGAGAGGGCCGAACGGGACCGGGAAGCAGCGTGACGGCACGGTGCGCGGCAGGATGTCCGGGGCGGACGTGACCAGGATGAAAAGGGTTTTCGGCGGCGGTTCCTCCAGGGTCTTGAGGGCGGCGTTGGCCGCCTCGATGGACAAAAGATGGGCGTCGTCGATCAGCAGGCACTTCCAAGGGCCCACCAGGGGCTCGAAGAACAGGCGGGGCATGGCGTTGCGTACGGAGTCGATCTTGATGGTGCCTTTGTCGGGAACCAGGGTGTGCAGGTCCACGAAGTCGCCGGAGCCCACCTGGACGCAGGGGCCGCAAGCGCCGCACGAGTCGCCTTCCTGGGGGTCGCGGCACACAAGATAAGACAAGAGGGCAAGCGCGGTCGTCCTCTTGCCCACGCCTTCGGGGCCGTGGAACAGAAAGGCGTTGGGGATGCGGTCCCTGTCGACGCAACGCCTCAGGACCTCCTTGGCTCGTCCGTGACCGGTGATATCAGCAAATCTCATGGCCCAGATTAACACAGCAACACGCCTCAAATGATAACATTGACCGCGCGAAAATCGGATGCCTCGGGAGGACGCGCGGGAGGACACAATGGTAATCGGGGTGCCAAGGGAGTTCGAGGTCCAGGAATACCGTGTCGGCATGACGCCCGCGGGCGTGGCCAGACTGGTAGGCGACGGACACGAGGTGTTGGTTGCCGCCGGAGCGGGAATCGACTCGGGGATTTTGGACGACGTCTATGTCCGGATGGGCGCGCGGATGTGTCCCCATGTCGAGGAGGTCTATGAAAGGGCCGACCTCGTGGTCAAGGTCAAGGCCCCTACCGACATGGAACTGCCGATGCTGCGCGAGGGGGCGACCCTCTTTTCCTTCCTGCACCTCGCGACCAGGCCGGATCTGGCGGGCGCCCTGGCGGACAGCGGTATTACCGCCGTCGCCTGCGAGACGGTTGAAGACGAGCGGGGGAGGTTGCCCCTGCTGCGGCCCATGAGCGAGATTTCGGGCAAGATGGCGGTCCAGGTGGGGGCCAATTGCCTGGTCAAAGAGAAGGGGGGCAAGGGGATCCTCCTGGGCGGGGTTCCGGGCGTAAAGACCGGGATGGTGGTGGTCCTGGGGGGCGGCACGGTGGGTGCGAACGCGGCCAGGGTTGCGGACGGCATGGGGGCGTCGGTGTATATCCTGGACCGGGACATCCGCAGGCTGTCCTACCTGGACGACATCTTCCAGGGCAGGGTGAACACCGTGTTCTCGGACGCGGCTTCCGTGGAGGAACTGGTGTCCGGGGCGGACCTTGTGATCGGTTCCGTGCTGGAAGCCGGCCGCCGGGCGCCGGTGCTGGTGCGGGAGGACCTGGTGCGGCGGATGAAAGCGGGTTCCGTGGTTGTGGACGTGTCGGTGGACCAGGGCGGTTGCGTCGAGACGACCCGCCCGACCTCCCACGGCAACCCCACCTTCGTCAAGCACGGGATAGTCCATTACGCCGTTCCCAACATGCCCGGCGCCGTGGCCAGGACTTCGACCTTCGCGCTGGGAAACGTCACGATCGGGTATGTTGCCCGGCTCGCCGGCCTGGGACTGAAGGGCGCGGTCGGGCAGGACCCCGGCCTGGGGTCCGGCGTCAACGTGCATCAGGGCCATATTACCCACTGTGGGGTGGCCGAGTCCCTGGGCCTGTCATGCAGGCCGCTTGGCGACATGATCTAGGTTTTTTCGGGCGCAGGTCCGTTCGACGGCGGTTCCGCGATGCCGGCATCCGTGCTGAATACGGCCAGGAAAGTAAGGCGGAGGTGGCCCTGGGCCCTGGCAGGCGCCGCCGTGACCGTGGTGGTCCTCGCGGCGTTGCTGTTCCTGGCTGTCGCGCCCATGGCAAAACGGATAGCCAAGGATGCGGTCGATCAGAGGCTCATGGAGGCGTCCAAGGTCATCGGTCGAGAGGTGACTGTCGAGGGTCTGACGTCCGGGATTACGGAGGATGTCGTCTTTGAGGGGCTGCAGGTCCGATCCAGGGACGGCAGGCGCGCCACGCTCAGGATTTCGCGGATCAAACTGGATTTCACTCTGTGGGACGCCGTCATGGGCCGGCGCCTGCCCGGTCGGGTGGAGGCCCAGGGGGTTGCGGCGTTCGTTTACCTGGAAAACGGCGTCCCGTCCGACCTCATCGACCTTTACCAGGGGCTCCGGCGTCTTGGCGGCGGTGGACCGGGCGGCAAAGGGCCGGCCGGGCCGGGCGAACCTGGGCTCAGGAGCGTCGTCGCGCAAGGGACCCTGGAGGTCGTGAACGAGGGTGACGGAATCCCTGCACCGACCACCGTGCGGTCGGACCTGTCCGTCAGGGCCGAAAAAAAGGCCGCCGGCATGGTGGAGATCAAATTCAAGGGAAGGGTGCGCGGCCTCTCGGATCAGGTGGCCGGATTCGAAGGATCCGGCTCCATCGGCGGCGACCCAGGACCCAGCCTGTCCCTTGAATTCGACCGGGCCATCGACACCGCCCGGTTGTTGAGGGACCGTCTGCCGGGACCCGTGCTGCTTAGGGGCGTGTCCGTAAAGGCTGCGCCGGATGGTGAATCCATAGACATGGTCGTGACCGATCTGGGCATAAAGGACCCCATGGTGGTATCAGGGCCCGCCGCCCTGAGCCGTCTGGTGGCGGGGTTCGAGGACCTGACCGCCAGGCAGGTGCGGATATCGCTGGACAGGTCGGGAGGGGCAGGATGGGTCGAAATGGTGCGGACCATGTCCGTGGTCGGTGCGGCGGTAAAGGTGCTGCCGGCCAGTGATCGATTCGGTGAAATGACCCTGGACGAAATAACCTTGAACAAGATTGACGCCGACCTTTCAAGGGCCCCCTCCTCCGGGGAGGTCCGGATCGCGGCCTCCGGCGAGATGGTGGTTGACGTGGCGGGAAAGGAGGCCGGGGCCAGGGGTGACGTGAAGGTCCGCCTGGGGTCCGACGGCGTGCTTCGCGAATTGAACGGGACCATCTCTGGACCGGCTCTTGTGAAAATGGCTTCCGGAATACATCCCAAGCTGCTTCCGTGGGCGGACGCTTCCATGGGTCTGAAGGCGGTAATCAAGGGCGATGGTCAGCGATACGGCGTGGTCGGAAGCGTGTGGGGCCGCAATCTGACCTACTTCTGGACCAAGCTGTGCCTCGTGCCGCTGACCGGGCTGGACGTGACCATGGATTTCACGGCCATGCTGGACATTCCAAAGGAAACCCTGAACCTCCGCGTGGACCCCATCGCCATGGGCCAGGCGAGGTTCGGCCTGGAACTGGACTTCCAGCGTCTTTTTGAAAGACCCAGGGTCAAGCTGCATTTCACCGTTCCCAAACAGCGGTGCGAGGACGTGGCCGCGGCAATCCCCCCCGTGATGATTCCCAGGCTGGACGGCGCCCGGTTCGACGGGTGGATGAGCCTGGACGTAAAGGCCGACGTTGATTTTCGCAAAGTGGACAAGGCCTCGCTGAAGGTGGACGCGGACATGAGCGAGTGCCGGGCGCAAAGCCTCGGTCCGCTGGTCAACGTGGACCGCCTCAACTCCAGGTGGTTCGTCCACAAGGTCAATGAGGAGGACCTGGACCATCCCATCCGGGTCGGGCCGGCCACCGGGTCCTGGACGCCCCTCGAGGATATTCCGGTGCCGGTGCAACAGGCGGCCCTGGCGACCGAGGATATGCTCTTTTTCGAGCACAAGGGCTTTCAGGTGGGGCTGATGCGCCGGGCGGTCAGGCTGAACCTGGACCAGGGTTGGTACGTCTACGGGGGCAGCACCATCTCTCAACAACTCGTCAAGAACCTGTTCCTTTCCAGGGAAAAGACCCTGGCCCGCAAGCTGGAAGAGGCGGTGATCGTATGGGTCATGGAGGACAGACTGGAAAAAGAAAGGATCCTGGAACTGTACCTCAACTGTATCGAATTCGGCCTGCATATCTATGGCATACGGGCCGCGGCCCGCGAATACTACAACAAGGAACCCTCTGAACTGACGGCCCTCGATGGCGCCTTTATCATGGCGACCAAACCCAAGCCCAGATACGCGTACAAGGTCTACCGGAAAAGGGCCTTCAACGATTGGTGGGTCAAGAGGATGAAGGGAATCCTTGCGCGTCTTTACGACCCCATGGGGGCCATCGACTTCCGTACATCGGTGACGCCCGACCCTTGTCCCCCTGGGGGCCCTCGCGGCAGATACCTGGTTCCATGCTTCTATTACGCGGACGAAGGCGTCTACACCCAGCCTGCTGTTTCGCCGGATACCGAGGTTCCTCCCGGCATGCCCGAAGAACTGCCGGGGGATGGAGGCAAACCGGCTCCCCCGACAAACCGCTAATCAGGTCCTGGTGTTTTCTTTACTGATTCCAGCGGTTCGCCCCGACCGTTTGGGTCGGGACCGTTCTTGGAGTAGGATCGTGGATGTCGGCCGATTCGCGGCCGGCGCCCGGCCTCGGGTGGGGATAATCATGCAGAGGATCATCATGAAAAAGTTTGTTGCAATGCTGTTCGGTTTAGGCCTTTTGGCGACCGCGCCCGCTGTCGCCCACGCCCATTGCCAGATGCCCTGCGGCATCTATGACGACGGTCTGCGGTTCCAGTCGATGCTGGAGGACGCGACCACCATCACCAAGGCCATGCGCCAGATAGGCGATCTGTCCGCCGATCCCGCAAAGAACGCCAATCAGATTACGCGTTGGGTCATGACCAAGGAAAAAACCGCGGATCATGTAGCTTCGGTCATTTCCGAATATTTCCTGCAGCAGCGCATAAAGGCCCCGACGAAGTGGGACAAGAAGGCGGACGAGCACTATGTGAGGCTGTTGAAGGCGGCCCATGGAATACTGGTCACGTCCATGAAATGCAAACAGACCGCGGACCCGGCCAACGCTAAGGCTCTGAAGGGTCTGCTGGAGGATTTTCGGAAGGCGTATGAGGAGTAATCTCCGGGGGATTTTTGGCAGCAATCCGTCCGGGCCAGGTCATCATGGACCCGAAAAGGACGCCCATTCCGGTCATCAACCAGGGATTCGACGAAAGGGGACACGTCCCGGTCAGACAACCTACCTTGGCATAGTACAGATATCCCGCCGCGCCGCCCACAAGGCCGGCCAGCGCCACTCGCAGGACAACCCATCGGCTCCAGCGACTCGATTTGTCGGACATGCAGCTCTCCTCGCAAGCGATCCGCGACAATCAGGTTAATCATCGCGGCCGAATCGCGCAAGCGGGGCGGGCGGCATGTCTATATGCAGGACCGGGGATGCGACTGATTCGGAGGGTTAGATCTTTAGGTCCGCTTCACCGCCTTGGGCCTCTACCGCGGTAAAGGCGGCCACGTTGACTATCGAGTCCATGTCGCTGGCGTGCTGCAGGACATTGACCGGCTTCTTCATGCCCACGAGGATGGGACCGATGACCGTGGCGCCACCCAGCCTGTCCAGGAGTTTGTACCCGATGTTGGCCGCTTCCAGCGACGGGAACACGAAGACATTGGCCGTGCCGTCCAGTTCGCAGAACGGATAGATTTCCTTGCGCAGCTCGGGGTCCGTGGCCACGTCGACCTGCATCTCGCCGTCAATCATGAGATCGGGCATCGTTTCCTTGGCCAGCTTGGTGGCTTCGCGAACCCTTGCCGTCTGGGGAGAGGGGCTCGCCCCGAAGTTGGCGAACGACAGCATGGCCACTCTGGGTTCCACGCCCATGCTGCGTGCAAACCTGGCCGTACCCACCGCGATCTTTGACAGTGTCTCGGCCGATGGTTCGATGTTCACGGTGGTGTCGGCAAAGAACAGGATCTCATTCCTGGCCAGCACCATGTATACCGCAAAGACCGGTTCCCCCTTGGTCCTGGGCCCGATGATCTTCAACGCGGGCCGGATGCCTTTGGAGTAGCTCATCGTGACACCGGTGACCACCCCGTCCGCGTCCCCTTCCTGCAGCATCATCAGGGCGAAGTTGATGGGGTTCTGCATGGATATGCGGGCCGTGGAAAGAGTTACCCCCCGGCGCGATCTGCGTTTGCGGTAAGACTCCACGTATTTCTTGAACTTCGGGGCCGAGATGGGGTCAATGACCTTTGCCCCGTTGAGGTCCAGGTCCTCTTCCTCCTTCAGTTTGTCTATACGATCGGGGCGACCGATCAGGATGGGTTTGGCCATCTTGTCGTCCAGCAGCCTCTGGGCCGCTCGCAGGACCTTGGGGTCGTCTCCCTCCGGGAACACGATCCGCTTGAGCTGCGTCCTGGCCATGGTGAATATCTTGCGCATGACCGTGGAGGACGGGTTGATGCGTCGCTCCAATTCGGCCCGGTATGCGTCCCAGTCATCGATAGGTATCCGCGCGACCCCGGTTTCCATGGCCGCCTTGGCCACGGCCGGCGCCTCCCAGGTCAGAACGCGATAGTCGAAAGGCTTTGGGATGATGTAGTCGCGTCCGAAGCGAAAGCGTTGTCCTCCGTAGGCCTTGGCCACCTGGTCGGGCACCTCCTCCTTCGCCAGCGCGGCCAGTGCCCTGGTTGCCGCCATTTTCATGTTTTCATTGATGGCCTGGGCACGCACGTCCAGGGCGCCCCTGAAAATGAATGGGAACCCCAGCACATTGTTCACCTGGTTCGGATAATCGGAGCGTCCCGTGGCCATGATCACGTCGGATCTGACCGATTTTGCGTCCTCGAAGCTGATCTCCGGGTCCGGATTCGCCATTGCGAAAAGGATTGGGTCCTTGGCCATGGAAGCAACCATGTCCTTGGACACCATGTCCTTCTTGGACAGGCCCATGAACACGTCCGCACCTTCGAGGGCGTCGGCCAGGGTGCGCGCTTCGGTCTTGTTGGCGAATTCCTGCTTGAACGGGTTCATGCCCTCCTCGCGCCCCTCGTAGATGACGCCGCGCGAGTCCACCATCATTACGTTTTCAGGCCTGATGCCGCATGCGATGAAGTGCTTGGTGCAGGCGATTCCGGCCGCGCCCGCGCCGCACACGACCAGGCGGGCCTTTGACAGGTCCTTGCCCGCGATCTCGGCGGCGTTCAACAGGCCGGCGGCCGAGATGATGGCGGTGCCGTGCTGGTCGTCGTGGAAGACGGGGATGTCCAGAAGGCCTTTCAGCTTTTCCTCGATATAGAAGCATTCGGGCGCCTTGATGTCCTCCAGGTTGATCCCCCCGAACGTCGGCGCGATGGCCCGCACCACGTTGACGATCTCGTCAGGGTCCTTGGAGTCCAACTCGATGTCGAACACGTCCACGTCGGCAAAGCGTTTGAAGAGGACGCCTTTGCCCTCCATGACCGGCTTTCCGGCCATGGGACCGATGTCTCCAAGGCCCAGGACCGCGGTGCAGTTGGAAACTACCGCCACCAGGTTGGCCTTGCCGGTGTACTTGAACACGTCGTTCGGGCGTTTTTCTATCTCCAGGCACGGCACGGCAACACCGGGCGTGTATGCCATCGACAGGTCGAACGACGTCACGCACGGTTTGCTGGAGATGACTTCCAGCTTTCCGGGGCGGCCGCGGCTGTGGTAATTGAGCGCATCCTTCCTGCGAATTTTTCGCATTCAAGCCTCCGTAGATTTACGCAAGGTTTCCGTTGAGGTGGTGTGTTACCCCTGACCCGATGTCAAGTCAAGGGTAGGGCGCGGTTTTTGTTTCAGGAAAAGGGGTATCCGGTTCCAGCGATCCGCGCGGTCGCGCGTGTTGATGTCATTGGCCAAGGGGCATTGACCAAGGGTTCTTTGGTCAGGGCTTCATCGAGCAGGGGCCCTTTCTGTCTTTACCCTGATCAGGAGGGCCGCAATGGCGGCCGGGGTCACCCCTTCCATGCGCGACGCCAGACCCAGGGTTGCCGGCCTGACCCGCTGAAGGCGCTCCCGGACCTCCAAGGACAGACCCTGGACGTCGGAATAGTCCAGATCGTTGGGCAGTTCCAGACCTTCCAACCGCTTGAACCGCTCGACCTCCCGCTGTTCGTGAGCCAGGTATCCGTCGTACCTGACCCTGATCGCCAGGGCCTTTTTTTCCTCATTGTTCAGCGAGGGCATGGCCTCGTCCGTTGAAAAAGGCAGCAGGTCGTCCACTGTCACGCCGGGCCGTTTCAGGATCCGCGCCAGGGTAAGCCCCTCCCTGGGCAGTGTCTGACCCAGGTCCGCAAGCCTGGGGTCGTCGGGCGGAACACGGGTGCGCTCCAGAGCCCGCAAGGCGGCTTTCATGCGGCCGGCGCGCGCCTCGAACAGGTCCCGCGAGTCTTTCGTAAGCAGGCCGACACGGGCCGCGATAGGGGCCAGACGATCCGCGGCGTTGTCCTCCCTCAGTTGCAGGCGGAACTCGGCCCTGGACGTGAACATCCGGTAGGGCTCGGAAACACCGCGGGTGATCAGGTCGTCAACCATGACGCCCAGATAGGCGTCGGCCCTTGAAAGCGACAGCGGAGGTCGTCCGATTTTGCCCAGGGCCGCGTTGGCCCCGGCAAGAAGGCCCAGGGCGCCAGCCTCCTCGTAACCGGTGGTCCCGAGTACCTGCCCCGCCAGATAGAGCCCCCTCAGCCGGTGGGCCTGAAGGTCCGGGCCGACCTCTCTGGGGTCGACAAAGTCGTATTCGACCGCGTAGCCCGGTTGGGTGATCTCGGCCCGTTCGAGCCCGGGGATCGTGTGGACGTATTCCTCCTGAACATCCTCGGGCAGGCTGGTGGACAGGCCGTTCGGATAAACTTCCGGTGAATCCAGGCCCTCGGGCTCAACGAAGACGCGATGCGAATCGTGGTGCGCGAACCGGACCACCTTGTCCTCGATGGAGGGGCAGTAGCGCGGCCCCTGACCCTTGATCGCGCCCGTGAACAGAGGCGCCCTGTAGAGGTTGGTCCTGATCACGTCATGCGTGCGTGAATTGGTGGCCGTGACCCAGCAAGGCAGGCGGGGCAGGGGATCGCTCACCGCCCGCAGCGAGAACGGCCCGGCGTCAGGCTCGCTGTCCTGGCGGGTCATGGCGTCCAGATCCAGGGTCTCGGCACTCAACCTGGGAGGGGTCCCGGTCTTGAGTCGTCCAACGGGGAAACCCAGTCGGCGCAGGCAGTCGGACAGCCCCAGGGAAGGCTTTTCATGGATCCTCCCCCCCGGCCGCTGGTCGTCGCCGAAATGCAGCAGGCCGTCCAGGAAGGTGCCGGTGGTGAGGACCACGGATCCCGATTCAATCTCCGATCCGTCGGCCAGGCGCACCGCCCGCACGGCCCGTTCATCGGTGATTATTCCAGTGACCTCGCCCTCCACGACCGTGACGCCTGGCGTCCCGATTACCACTGACTGAAGCCTCGTGGCGTACATGGACCTGTCGCACTGGGCCCTGGTCGCGCGGACCGCAGGGCCTTTGCGAGTGTTCAAGGTGCGGAACTGGATGGCGGTCGCGTCCGTGTTCAGTCCCATTTCGCCACCCAGGGCGTCGATCTCCTTGACCAGGTGGCCCTTGCCGATGCCGCCGATCGCTGGATTGCACGACATCAGGCCAATGGCGTCGGCCTTCTGGGTCACCAGGGCCGCGTCGGCTCCAAGGCGCGCGGCCGCCAGGACCGCCTCCACGCCGGCATGACCACCACCAACCACAAGCACGTCGAATCCCACGGGCCCACCTCCGGCGGGAATGATCGGCGAAAGCGTCCTCAAAGTCCAATGAGCCTGATTTGTCAAAGGTGTGGTAGAAAAACGACATGAGGTTTTCAGGTTCAGCGGTATTGCTTGGCGCCCTTTTCACACTAACCTGGGTTGGGTGCGCGGGGTGTGGTCAGCGCCTGGAAACCACCCCATGGCGACCCGCTTTCGGGGATCTGGAAATGAAGGAGATCCCTGGTCCGGACGGAGCGACCGGATATTGTCCGGCCGAAGCCGGGCTGCTGCTGGCCCTCACCGGCTTTGATCCCGACCCGAATCTGCCGGCCGTGAGCGTGGCCGTGGGATGCGCGAAGGAAAACGATAAAGAAAGCGACAGGGAAAGCGGCCAGGTCATTGTTCATGTGGCGGTTGAACTTACCGACATGCCGGAAAACGAGCCTGAGACATCCTACGAAGGATTCGGGCTGGGACCTTGCGGGTCGTGCGGCCGAGGCTGGAGTCTGTTTTCCATCATTGAAACCGGACGCGTCATCCACAACGCCGTATCCATCGCCAGGGAGGCCTACAAGGTCGCGTCCGCGCCCGATGACACGATAATAGCGATCCTCTCGACTCCGGAATCGGTATCCCGGGAAACTCTGTTGACTGCCGTGGGTCTGTCCGGCGACCGCAAGCTGTCTGGGGCCGTGCCATTGCTGATCGGACTGCTCGACGCATCCAACCGTAACGTGGTACTCAGGGCGGTGGGCGCCCTGGGCCGGATCGGTGACCCGAGGCCCTTGAAGGCACTGGGCAGACTGGGACTTTCCCCCGCGCCCGAGGTGCCTTTCGCGGCCCTGCAGGCCATCGAGGACATCGGTGGACGGGAGGCGGTCCGCACCCTCGAACTGGTGGCGGACCAGACCACGGACCCGGTGATAGCGAGGGACGCGTTGGACCACCTTGAAAGACTGAAGGGAGAAAACAGCGGATGAGCGCGAAATCCAAAATGGGTACCGGGGTCCATCTGGGGCGTCTGGGCAGGCACGCGACCATTTGGTTCGAGGCCCGCGAATCAGGCCCGCCGGTCGTGACCATGGCGATCATGGACAGGCTCATGGAGATTATCGATTCAATCGCCGGACACCCCGACATCCGCTCGGTGACCCTGCAGTCGGAAGGCGTAGGGGTCTTCCTGGCCGGCGGCGACCTACAGGAATTCGCGACCCTGGATACCCCGCAAAAGGGCCGGGCAATGGCCATGAAGATGCGACGGGTCCTGGCCGCCCTGGAGGCCCTGCCCTGTCCGGTCATCGCCGTGCTGGAAGGTGATGTGTTCGGGGGCGGGTGCGAGACCATCCTGGCCGCGGACATTCGGATCGCGGTGGAGGGCATCAGCCTGGCCTTCACCCAGGGCAGGTTCGGCCTGATCACGGGGTGGGGGGGCGCCACCAGACTGTCGCGGCGCGTTGGTCCATCAAGCGCCCTGTTCCTGTTGACCACGGGTAGGCCGGTTTCGTCCGAATACGCAAAAACCATCCGCCTGGTGGACAAGGTCGTTTCCCGGGACGGCCTGGACGACTACCTGGCCGAGATACGCGCGAACCTGGAACTCATGAGTCCGGAGGCCATCAAGGCGGCCAAGCTGGCCGTGCAGGCCACCCAGTCCCTGCCCTTCGAGGAGTGTCTGGACCGGGAACTGGACCTGTTTACCGGACTGTGGGCTTCGCCGCAGCACCGGGAGGGCCTTGAAGCCTTTTTCCAGAAAAGGGCGCCTTCATGGGCCAACAGCGACGAAAAGACAGAAGGGGAAAGAGAAGATCGATGATTGATGACGGAAACGCCCGGGTGGACCTTGATTCATTGAAACGCGTGCACCTGCTGGGTATCGGCGGAATCGGGGTCAGCGCGGTGGCCCGACTGTTGCTGGCGCGGGGGATCCACGTGACGGGTTCGGATGTCCGTGAGTCGTCAATCACCAGGGAACTGCGCAAGGAGGGGGCGTCGGTCACTATCGGACATCGTCCGGAAAATCCCGTGGGCGCCGACCTGGTCGTGGTGTCCAGCGCCATTCCGGACAATAACCCCGAGCTGATTGCGGCCCAGGAGGCCGGCTTGGCTGTGGTGCATCGATCCGTGGTCCTGGCGGCCATGATGAGGCAGCGCCGGAGCCTGGGGATAACGGGCACCAACGGCAAGGGCTCGG
>JAADHL010000009.1 GCA_013151875.1 Deltaproteobacteria bacterium | reverse complement strand
TCATCGGCGTCTATGACACCATGCGCGACATCAAGAGCATGACCGCGGAACGCCAGGACATGGTGAAGGAGTTCGGTCCGGGCAGCCGATGGTACGAGGCCAACAAGGCCCATCCGGAAGTGATAGCCAGGGTGGATCGTCAGGTGGAGCTGGCCTTGAGTCAGGCGGCGAAGTTCCATCACAAGCGCGCCCAGGAACTCAAGGCCATGGCGGCCAATACCGGCGACCAGAAGTACGGCGTGGCCTCGTTGCAGGAATACAAGCTGGCCGCCGATGTCTATCAGGACTATCTGCGGAGGTTCCCCAGCACCAAGGAGGCCTATGAACTGGCCTACTATTATGCTGAATGCCTTTATTTTTCCTACGAGTTCGACCGGGCCAAAACGATGTACGCGAAGGTTCGCGACTGGCCCAACAAAAAGAAACATCTGGAATCGGCCGCTTACAATGTGATCGACAGCATAGAGAAAGAGGCGGCCAAGTTGGCGGCGGAGGGCAAGCTTCGGCCCGAAGACGTTCCGGGAGAGATCAGCGACGTCGAGGAAGAAGCGACTCCGGACGTGGAGGGCAAGGTACGGATCGAACCCCTGGGCATACCCCCGTTGACCGTGGAATGGATGAAGGCCGTTGACGACTATCTTTCCATGGGGCTCCAGCGCCGCAGCGATCCCGACCTGCCGGCCAGGTTGGCCTACAGGGTCGCGAACGAATACTACAAATACCGTCATTTCGATGAGGCGCGAAAGAGATTCGAGGCCATTTTGGGCAAATACCCGAACAGCCTCGTGGCCTCGTATTCGGCGGTCAACATCATCAACTCGTACAGGCTGGAAAACGACTGGGACAACATCCAGGTGTGGGCGAAGAAGATCGAGGAATTGCAGATCGGAAAACCCGAACAGCGCGCGGCGTTGCAGGAAGAGGTCCGTGTATTCCAGCTCGGCGCCCAGTTCAAGGAGGCTGAAAAGCTGTTTTCGGCCGGGGAATATCTGAAGGCCGCCAAGGCGTTCATCAGCGTGGTGGACAAGGACCCGAAGATGAGCTTTGCGGACAAGGCCCTGCAGAACGCGGCCGTCGCATACCAGCGGGAAAAGCACTTCGACTCGGCGGCGGAGGTCTATCAGCGCATCGTTTCCGATTATCCGAAGTCCACCTTCGTGGAAGGCGCCCTGTTGCAACTGGCCGAAAACGCCCGCAAGTTCTATGACTTCGGGCGGGCCATCGACACCTATCGGGCCTTGCGCGCCAGATTCCCCGACAGCAAGGACAGCGCCTACGCGCTGCTGACGTCGGCCATACTTTTGGAGGCCGAGGGCAGGATAGCGGAGGCGGTGAAGGCCTTCGAGGAATTCTCCAGCACCTATCCTTCCGACCCGGAGGCCGGATCGGTCCTGTTCAAGGCGGGCAAGCTCAACCAGAAACTGGGCGAGAACAGGGAGGCCCTGAGGCTGTATCAGCTCTTTGTCAATGAATACGGTTCCGACCCCAAGATGTCGGAAAAGGTGGTGGAGGCCATCAGCAGGGCGGCGGACATCTACCGCGCTCAGGGCAATACCAGGGAATGGGAAAAGGCCGCCAGGGCCGTGATCCGGGAATACGAGCAACGGGGGCTTCAGCCGGATACACCCGTCGCGGAGTATCCCGCCAGGGCGCAATTCATGCTGGTCGAGCCCAAGTTCAAGCGATACGAGGCCATCGAGTTCACCGGCAGCGTGAGGACACAGGGCAGGAAGGTTCAGCAGAAAGAAAAACTGCTGAGGGAACTTGAAAACGACTACTCCCTGGTCATGCCCTACAAGGCGATGGAGTGGACCTCGGCGGCCTATTACAGGCTCGCCAGGATCTACGAGATATTCGCGGACGCGCTGTTCAAGGCCGAGATCCCGGAGATGAGTCAGGAAGAGATGGACATCTACCAGACGCAGATCGAGGACGCGGCCGCCGGTTACCTGGACATAGCCCAGAAGCGCTATGCCAAGCTGGTCGAACAGGCCCGGGGCCTCAAGATTGCCAATAAATGGACCAGCAAGGCCCGGGAGGCCATGAACAAGTATCGCCCGCAGGAATATCCGCTGCTGAAGGAGGGGCGTCGGTTCCTGGAATTCGACGTCAAGGCCGTGCCCCCGTTCGAGGAGTCGCTGTGAACAGACTTCATTGGACAGCGATCACGGTTGCCGCGTTGATGATCGCCTGCGGCGGGTCGTCCTCCCAGGTGCTCAGGGAATCGTTGCTGCAACCCGAAGAGGGTGCTGCCGCTGCGGCCGTTTCCAACGAGGGTTCGACGCAGGCGGTGGAGGGACAGGATGCGGGAGCCAACGAAAAGGGCGTTGCGACGCCGGCGCCCGGGCTTGCGAAGGAGTTGACCGCACAAGGTGTCGCCGACCTCAAGGCGGGACGGCTTGGCGACGGCAGGGACGCCCTGCTGAAGGCCGTGGACACCGGATACGCGGACGCGGTGGTCTATTACGACCTTGCCCTGGCGCAGATGCGCTTGGGCGATCCGACGTCGGCGGCCAATAACGCCAGGGCAGCGGTAAAGATGTCCCGGGGATCGCCCAAGGCGGTAAAGCTGGTCGGAACGATCATGCTTTCCAGCGGGCGGGCCGGGGAACTCAGGGACCTGATGAACGATGTGATTCAGGACAACCCGGATTCGCTGGCGGCGCGCAACATGCTGGCCAGGGCCGAAATTGCGCTGGGAAAGGCGGCCAAGGGCCTGCGCGATGCATCGCAGCTTCTAAAGAAAGACCAGACAAGCATCGAAGTGATGAAGACGATTGCCAGGGCTTATCTGGCGATGAACCGCGAGGAGGCCGCCAAGCTGGTCCTGAACCAGACGCTGGAACTGAAACGCGACGCGGAGGTCCTGGACCTGCTGGGTCAGATGGCGGCGCGGGCAGGCGAAAAGCGCAAGGCCATCGCGTATTTCCAGGAGGCCATTGGTCTGGATCCGTCTTTGGCGGACGCCCATAACAACCTGGGCGTGCTGTTTCAGGAGGCTGGAGACTACGAGTCGGCCCTGAAGGAATTTCAGTCGGCCCTCACCATCCTGCCGTCATATTCCCGGGCCTACATGAACATGGGCAACGCATACCGTAAGATGATGCGGTTTTCCAAGGCTGAAGCCGCGTATCGATCCGCCCTCAAGATCGACCCTGACTGCGCCGATTGCTACTTCAACATGGGTGTGAATTCGCTGGAGAACAAGGGCGCGGGAAAGGACGGCCCCGAACACTACCGCAAGGCCATGGAGTATTTCTCCAGATACATGGACCTCCTACGCGGACCGCCGCCCAGGGGCGATGAAGTGGAAAAGTACATGGACGAGGCCCGCCGCATGGCCAAGTACATGGAAAAGGAAGCCAGCATCAAGGAAGAACCGGAAGAGGAGCCGGCGGCGGAACCGGATGAAGGCGCCGATGATGTGAACGAGCAACCTGACGGGGACAAAGCGACGCCCGCGGTTCAGGACCCGGGAGGGGCCAAACACGGCGACGCGGGCGATGATGGTGCGCAGCCCGCGGACGAGGAAGAAGAGGAATGGGTCGATTGAACAGGAATCGACGTTGGCGAATGGCCGACCATCGTCGTGATTTCGGAGGCAAAAGTTTGAAAATATCGGCCTCATGGTCCATAATCCGTGAATCGATGTCGAGGGGGGCATCCTTGAACGTCGGGCCTGTGGTTGCGGCAGTGCTGGCGATGGCCCTGTTGCTGGGGCCGGTATGGGATGCTGGGGCCGTGGCGCAGCAGGCGCCCCCTCCCGCGGCGGCGAAACGAAAGGCCCCCCGGCGGGGTCCTCAGAAGGTCATTGAGATGGATACACTGGAGGTTCTCGGGAAGGTTCAGAAGCCCCGCGTGTATTACCTGATAGGCCGGGGCGAGCTGAAATACGAGGGCCTGCCGATGGATCGTGATTTGTTGAAGGAAGTGGAGGATTCCGTAAAGGGTCCGCCTTTCTAGTTTTATGCCACGGGTTTCCGTGGAAGGTTGTTTCGGGGTGAACTGTCCTGACAGGAGGAGCTGGTCATGGAGATGATTGCCGAGTCTTTCCAGCTGGGCGGCTTTTGGATGTACATAATCCTTGCCGTTTCCATTATCGCGCTGGCCATCATCATTGAGCGTTTCGTTTTCCTGTTCTTTAAGTACAACATCAATGGGGAAGCGTTCATGGCTCAGGTGCAGAAACTGGTGATGCAGAACAACATTGACCGAGCCATCAAGCTCTGCAACGCCGCGCCCGACAAGGCGCTGGCCAGGGTTGTGAAGGCGGGTCTGACTCGGGCAAACAAGTCCGAGATCGAGATCACGAACGCGGTCGAGGAGGCCACTCTGGAGGTGATGCCGCTGATCAACAAGCGGTTGAACAACCTCCCGATCCTGGCCAACGTCGCCACGCTGATGGGCCTGCTGGGGACAATCATCGGCATGATCTCGGCGTTCAAAGGTCTGTCCGCCGTGTCGGCCGACAAGCGACAGGAAGTCCTGTCGACCGGTATTTCGGTCGCCATGTACACCACGGCGTTCGGACTGTTGGTCGCGATCCCGACGCTGTTGTGCCACATCGTTTTGAACAACATGGCGCGCAAGATCGTTGATGAGATCGATCAATACTCCGCCAAGCTCGAGAACCTGCTGATCTCGCGCCTCAAGGCCGGTATCAGCCGCGGCGCCGAAGATCGGCCCGCATCGAGTTGACGATTGGCCGGTCACGGACTTTCGAACGTGACATGGAGGCGTTGACATGTCCAGGTTAGCTTCCGCGCGCGGGCGCCATTCAGGCCAGACGGAAGTGGATGTGGATTTGAAACCCATCATGGGTCTGATCTGCATCCTCATTCCCCTGTTGATCTACGCGTTTACGTTTTACGAGATCAAGATCCAGCCGGTGTCCGCCCCAAAGCTGGGACCCCCGAACCCGGCGGAAATGGGGGAAGAGCAGAAGAAACCCTTGAACCTGACGGTCCTCATTTCTGAAAAGGGTTTCGCCATCAAACAGGAAAAAGAGGTGGCGGGCGAGGACTCGGACATCAAGATCCCCAAAAGACAGGTCCGGGGTGAAGGCGGGGCCGTAAGGATGGATTTCGACTATGCCGATCTGTACGCAAGGCTCCTGCAGATCAAAAGGAAGTTCAGAGGCGAGACAACCATCAACATCGGCGCCGCCGACAATATCCGATGGGGCGTGATTGCCCGGACAATCGATGCGGCCCGGGTCGAGTTGAAACAGGATAAGTACGCGAATAGAAAGGATTACTCCGAAGCCAAAGAGGCGCTGGACGACGAGGGCAGGCCAAAGCTCATGTTTCCCCAGGTCGTCTTCGTCGTGGCCGAATAGGAGACAGGACCATGACGGATGAACAGGATAAAGGTTCCGTCGGTGGACCGGCGGCCGAAGCCACCATGACTCCCGAGGAATTGTTCGCCATCCAGGCGAAGCTACGGAACAAACTCGCCAGACAGGCGAGGCGTCGAGAAGAGAGCGAGTCGGCCTTCAGCATCACTTCTCTTATGGATGCCCTCGTGATCATCCTGGTGTTCCTGCTGGTCACTCTTAGTTCGGATCCCCTCAATATCAAGCAGGACGCCCATCTGCTGCTGGCCAGGTCCACTACGCCGTTGAGCCCCGAGGACGCGATTCCGATATCCATCAAGAAGGGGTTTATCTCCGTGGACCAGAAAGAGGTCGTACGGGTGGATTGCAGCATGGGCGCGGGCCGGTCCTGCGGCGAGGAACAGATCCAGAGACGGACCTACTGTGACGTGAACCCCAGTGAGTGCTCCCCGGAGGAGATGAAGCTCCTTGATTCCATGTATTTTTATATAGACAAGACCTACAAGGAGGATGGGGACGAGAACAGCTTCCTCATAATGCCGTTGATGGCGACGCTGGAGGACAAGGTCAAGCAACAGCAGGACGAAAACCGCGAGCTGCAGAGAGAGTTCAAAGGCATCGTGAATATCATCTGCGATCGGGACATACCCTTCAGGTTACTCGCCGAGGTCGTTCACACTGCAGGTACTGCTGGATTGTCGAACATGAGGTTTGCGGTAATCAAGAGCGTAACCCGATAAGGCCGGAACCTCCGGACTTCGGGATTGGAAGGCGACGGCTGACTGATGGCGGAAAAGACACAACCCAGAGTTCTTCGTGTCGGGGTCGTACATGAAGGCCGGATCATCGAAGAGAGGCTCCTGAAAAAACCGGGTGACGTCACCGTCGGGGCCTCCCCCAAGTGCACTTTCATACTGCCGATAGCCAAACTGCCCGAATCGTACCAGTTGTTCCTGCACAGTCGCAGGGGAAAGTACCACCTGCGCTTCACCAAAGGCATGGTCGGGAAGGTCTCGGTCGGTGACTCCATCATGGACCTGAAGGCCTTGAGGCAGAGCAACCTTGTTCAACAGCACGGCGACTACTTTTTGCTGCCCCTTGACGAGAATTCCCGGGGCAAGCTCGTTTTCGGGGAAGTGAGCCTCCTCTTTCAGTTCGTGGTCCCACCACCGCCGATTCCGAAACTGGAATTGCCGGTGTCGGCAAAGGGCGGGCTGCTTTCCAGGATTGACGCGCCGCTGACCCTGGCCCTGTTGGCCTCGCTGGTCCTCCAGGTCGGGTCGATGGGGGGCATCCAGTTCTGGTGGCAGACCTACGGACAGTTCGAAGTCAAGGTCAAGAAAAACTATCTGGACGCCTATGACATGCTGAAGGCGGAGGTCGAGCGCAGGCAGCCCGTCGAAAAGAAGGAAACGGCATCCCAGGGCGAGGGTGAAGGCGAAGGGGACGCGGACAAAACCGTCAAGAAAGAGGCGGTCAAGCCGGTCAAGAGGCGTCGGCGCGCGACCCCCGCCAAGGTCGAAAGTGAAGAGGAACGCTACAAGCGGAAGGTGGCGAAAGTACGCAACACCACGATTCTCCGCCATCTCGGTGGATTAGGCTCGGGACCAGGCGCCATTGCGGGTACCGGGGTGGAGGATGGCGCCGCCGCAAACAGGTTGAGCAGCGCGTGGAACACGAAGGGCATAAGAGTGGCCAACGAGGGTGACAGCCCTTCAGGTTTCCACGCGGGGCGGCCCTCCGGCGACGGCCAGGGCAATACCTACGCTTCCTTGTCGAAGGACGACGTCAAGTCCAAGACCAAGATCGGAAAGGTCAAGGGAGGCGGAAAGCACAAGGAGATGTCGATCCGCATCCGGCGGGGCAAACTGGGGGGCCAGGCCGGAACCGGCAAGATCAACAAGGCGGCGGTCGAGAGTGTGTTCAGGCGCCGTATGAGCGCCATCAGGATGTGCTACGAAAAGGCCCTGAAGGTCAATCCCGACGTGCAGGGCAAGGTGACCATAAGGTTTACCATCGGGCGGGCGGGTACGATAACCGACATCCGGGTCACGAAGAATTCGACCGGTGACAGCGGCATCGCGACATGTATCACCCAGAAGGTGCGCAGATGGCGTTTTTCGCCGCCCGATGAAGGCGAGGTCACGTTCTCGTATCCATTCCTTCTGCAAAGAGGATAGAAAAGCCTTACAATAGGTGGGGAGTAGATCCGAGGTGGATGATGAAAAACCTGACTATTGTCATGGCGGCAGTCATGGTGACCGCGTTTGCGGCGCAGTCGGCGGCCCAGCCGCGGACTAATGCCAGGATCTTGAAACCCTCTGAACTCAGGACCATGAGCCTGAGTCAGATGAAGACCCGGGGGGAGAAATATTTGGGCGAGATGCGCGGGCTGGTGACCAATGTCCTGCAGGGTCTGGCCGAGGCCAGGCAGGCTGGGGACCCCCAGACGGTGAAATGCGTCAGCGACACCCTTTCCACCATAAAGGGACTGATGCGGCTGTCCGAACAGAACGGAATCGGGCTTAGTGAAAGCGTCATCGCCAATGACCGAGCAAAGGCGCAGCACGAGTTCGTGAAGATGACCATCGCAAGGAACAAGATGATTGAACTGCACGCCCAGGCCAAGGGGTGCGGTGGTCCGGATGTCGAGAACGCCTTCGAAGGCGCCGTGGTCCTGGACCGGATTTTTGATGAAGACCTGCCGTTCGAAGACGCCAAGGCCGGATTGGACCTTCCGATGATAATCCTGGCTTTGCCGCCTTCGTCGAGCCCGTTTTTCTAGGAGCTTATCGTTGCCAGAGCCCTTTTTGGCAAAGGGCATACGAGCGTGGGAACATTGGGGACTGAGGGGTGCTTGAGGTTTTCGAGGCCAAGGGCCTTAAATCATGGTTGATGCTGGCCGGCGCGGTGGTGACCCTTGGGTTTTCCGGGGTTTCACGCGGCGATGTGGGCCTTGCGTTGCCGCCGGTCACTGATGATGCAGTCAGGGGCGTGCGCGGCAACGGCTTCATTTTTGTCCCGTTCGTGTCCATCGAGGGCCGTTACAACTCGAATATCTTCAGGCAGGATTCCAGGGAGGCCTCGCTTCCATGGACCGCAATCCTGTCCGTAGTGCCCGGGTTCAAACTCGAAAACCCCGACTTTTCATGGGTAAAGCTGACATGGGACGCCCAGGCCAGAATCCACCAGTACTTTTCGGATAACGAGCAGGCCAAAAGGCAAGGGCGTATCGGAGTCGACACCTCGTTGAGGGCGGATTTCTTTCCCAGGTCGGTTGTCGGATTTTTCATCGCCGACAAGTTCATCCGCGAAATGGTGCCGCCCAACTATCCGACCAGCGGCACCAGATACGATCGGAACGTAAACCACGCCGAGGCGGGCATTCAGATTAGACCGGGCGGCAACGCCCTCGAGTTCGCCCTTTCATATGCCTTCAATTTCTATCTGTACGACAGCCTGACCGACTTCAACCGTTTCTACCACGAGGCGCGTCTCCTCACGACGTGGGACCTGCTGCCCAAGACCACCCTGTTCCTGGACGCCGACTGGCGCTATACGGACTGGAGGAAGCAGTTGGTGGGGCTCAGGGTGAATTCGATGCCGCTGCGCGTCTCCTTGGGGCTGAAGGGCTTCGTGACCAAAAAGATCGGCATTCGGGTGCAGGCGGGCTTCGGAAAAGGGTTTTACGACTCCGGGCCCGACTATATGAACTTTATCGGCGAGGCCAGTATCGGTTTCAAGCCGACCCCGTTCACCCTCATCGACCTCGGCTACGATCGCGACTTCTATGATGCATATTACGCCAACTATTACGTTGCTGATTCGGCCCACCTGAAGTTCGGGCAGCAGTTCGCGCGCAGGGTCAACCTTACGATTCAGGGGAAATACTCCTACATCGGGTACGCGTCGTATACGCCGGACCCGACGACCTACGCGGGGATTACCCCGAACCAGGCGAGCAGGCGAGGACACGGGGTGACCGCAACGGTGGATCTGGCCTGGTCGGCGATCCGATACATCAGTCTTAATGTCGGTTACACCTTCAGGGCAATGTTCACCGATTTCAGGATCGATTATCCCGACGCGACGGTCCCAGGCGGTGTAGGCCATGACTACGGTGGATACATGGCCCACGAGGTGTACCTCAGACTGAGCCTCATGTACTGATGTCTAGCCAAGACCATTGTTTTCATCGCGATTCGACGACGTCAACGGCACTCATGAATCCGGCGCGCTACTGCATGGTCGTGTTCTTTGCTGCCCTGGTGGGGTGCGCTGGGGCCGGGTACGTGCCGTCTCAGGCCGGGACCCTCGATGGAAACATCTCTACCGCCGCACTTGGGCCGGGCGACGTGGTGAATGTCAGGGTGTACAAGGACAAGGACCTTTCGGGGAACTTCCAGGTTTCTCCGGCCGGCACCATAGATTACCCGCTGCTGGGTACCTTGAAGGTCAGGGGCCTGACGGCATCGCAACTGGCCGAGATGATCAGGGACGGACTGTCGCGGGGGTATCTGCGCAATCCTTTTGTCGCCGTCAATGTTCAGGAATTACAGAGCAAAAGGGTCTATGTGCTGGGGCAGGTCGCCAAGCCGGGCACCTTCATCTTTACCGAGGGCATGACGATAATCCACGCGATCACACTGGCCGGCGGCTTCACCAAGATCGCCCGCGCCAACAGCGTCGTGGTCACGCGGACAGAAAACGGCAAGGACGTGCGGATGGTGGTGCCGGTGGATGACATCAGTGAGGGGAAGGCAAAGAACCTCCATCTGCTTCCAGGTGACATCGTGTTCGTCCCGGAGTCGATACTTTGAGCTGTTTGCGGCAGTCGGCAGCTAATTTGCCGTTCGAATTTGCCGATGTTAATATTGAACGCGCGAAAAGTGCCGAAAACCTTATCTGATGACTGGGGGTAGGACGGCATTTTCGAGGACTTTTAGGGGGACGACCGAATGGCTGCAGTCATTGGGATAGACCTGGGAACGACAAACAGTTGCGTCTCGGTCCTCGAGGGCGGAAACCCCGTGGTGATTCCCAACACCGAGGGCAGCCGAACGACCCCCTCGGTCGTGGCAATGAGCGACGACGGCGAGCGCCTGGTCGGCAGTGTTGCGAAGCGCCAGTCCATCACCAATGCCCGTGACACGGTTTTTGCCGTCAAGCGCCTTATGGGCCGCAAGTACGATTCGCCCGAGGTGCAGCGCGTCGTATCCAACTATCCATACGAGGTGGTCAGGCAGGAAAACGGCGACGCGGGGGTGAATCTGGGGGGCAAGGTGCTGCCTCCCCCCGAGGTTTCCGCGGCCATCCTGTCCAAGATGCGCGAATACGCCGAAGAGTACCTGGGCGAAAAGGTGGAGGACGCGGTGGTGACCGTGCCTGCCTACTTCGACGACGCTCAGAGGCAGGCCACGCGTGACGCCGGCCGCATCGCCGGCCTGAATGTGCAGCGGATCATCAATGAGCCCACGTCGGCGGCCCTGGCTTACGGCCTGTCCAAGCGCACCAGCGGACGGGTCGCGGTTTATGACTTCGGCGGCGGCACGTTCGACATCTCGATCATGGAACTGGGCGAGGGCGTCTTTCAGGTCAAGACCACCCACGGCGACACCTTTCTGGGCGGCGACGACCTGGACACTCTGATAGTCGAGATGCTGGCCGGTGAGTTTCAGAGGGAACACGGCGTCAATCTGCTGGATGACCTGGTCGCCTGGCAACGCCTCAGGGACGCTGCCGAAAAGGCCAAGATCGACCTCTCCACCGCCCGTGAGGTCGAAATAAACCTGCCCTTCATCCACGCGGACGACTCGGGACCCAAGCACCTGCAGTTCAACCTTACGCGGCCCCAACTGGAGAAGCTGGGTGAGGAACTGGTCGAGAGGACGATTGAACACTGCCGCATGGCCATGCAGGACGCCGGGGTTTCCGTGGATGAACTGGACGAGGTCATCATGGTCGGTGGAATGACCAAGATGCCTCTGGTTCAGCAAAGGGTCACGAGCTTTTTCAACATGCAGGGCAGTCGTTCGGTCAATCCCGACGAGGCTGTGGCCATCGGTGCGGCCATTCAGGGCGGCATCCTTCAGGGCCAACTGGGAGACGTGGTCCTGCTGGACGTCATCCCGCTGTCCCTCGGAATCGAGACCCAGGGCGGCATCTTTACCAAACTGATCGAGCGAAACACGGCCATCCCCTGCTCGTTGAGCGAGGTGTTCACAACTGCCGAGGACTACCAGCCCCTGGTCAACATCCATGTGTTGCAGGGCGAGAGGCCGATAGCGAAGGACAACAAGTCCCTGGCCCGTTTCGAGTTGCTGGGCATTCCCCCGGCTCGAAGGGGCATCCCCAAGATCGAGGTGACGTTCGAGGTGGACGTCAACGGCATCCTGAGCGTTGCGGCCCGTGACCTGGGTACCGGGAACGTCCAGAGCGTGCGGGTACGGCCCACCTCCGGTCTCAGCGAGCGGGACATCGAGAGGATCATCAACGAGGCCGAGGAGGCGGCGCGGGAAGACGACTCCC
>JAADHL010000361.1 GCA_013151875.1 Deltaproteobacteria bacterium | reverse complement strand
GGGGCGGGTTGGGCCGGCGCCGTGGGCTGTTGATTGGGGCCTTCGTCCTCCCCCTTGAAACCCTCCTTGAACTCACGCAGCCCTTTTCCCAGGCCTCCCAGCAGGGCCGGAAGGCGCGTCGCCCCGAACAGCAGCAGCACCACCAGGGCAATAACCAGCAACTCACCCGCCCCCAAACCGAACATTGCGAACATGACGTCCTCCATACAGGCCGCGCGGCCCGAAAACGCTAGAACATTCCCTTCACCTTGTCGACAACGCCCTTGACCTTCCTGGTCGTGCTCTCGACCTTGCTGCCCACGGACTCCACTTTGTTCAGGGACGCATCGGCCGAGTTTATCACCTTGTCGGCCTTGCTGATGTACTGGTCCGGCTTGCTGAGCGCGTCGTTTTGATCCTTCAGTGCCTGATCGAGCTGCTTTTCCGGGTCCAGCTTGCCGCCCGTAAGGGTATATCTGGACTTGCGCTCACCGTACTCGTCCACTACCACGCTGTCCGCCCAGGACACGATGATGTCGAACTTACTGTCCCAATCGATGGGGACCAGGCGGGTCCGGGGATTGCCCAACAGTTTGCGGATCACGTAGGCCTGCAGCTTGGAGGGCTCCTTGTACCAGATGTGGGGCCGGTCCCTGGCGTGCTTGTCCTTGCCGCCGTCCTCGACCCGATACGCCAGCTTGGGGTCGCTCAGCAGCTCCACAAGCACGTAGACGTTGTCCTCGCCCAACTCCTGGTCGTCCGCGGGCATGCCGTTGAGCACCTTGATGCGCGCGTATCCGGAGGTGCGCTTGTACCCCGGGTCGTCCCTCATGCCCTGGAAGTCCTTGTCCGTGCGGGCCCGGCGCAGTTTCTTCAACGCGGGTTTCGTGCCGATGTCGGCCAGCCTCTGAAGGTACTCGGACGCATCGGACTTTCGGCCGATCAACGCATAACAGCACGCCGAATCGTAGAGGACCTGAACATTGCCCGGGTCCAGATCGAGCGCCTGAGCCAGCAGCCCCAGGGCCCCATCATAGTCCCCCTTCCTGTACAGGCTGAACGCCTTCGCGCGGATCCTTTTCGCCGCCTTGCGATCGTGTTTCGAGGCCCTGTGGGGCCGATAGCGTTTGCGCTTTGGCTGGTCCTTGAGGCGCTTTTCCGCCTCCAGCTTCTTTTCGTCTTCGGCTCGAGGCGTGAACCCCAGTCTAGACAGTGCGTTTTTCGCCATGAACCTGGTCTCGGCATCGCCCTCGCCGTAGAGCCTGCGAAAGACCGGGGCCATGGCGGCCCGACCCGCGTCGTCGAGAGAGCCCACGTCCTTGTAGGCCTCCCACAATCCCATGCAGTACTTCAGTTCGGGCAGACCCGCCTGCTGGTAGGACGCAAAGACGGATTCGCAGTTACCTTTCTGCCGATCCCATGGACTCTGGGCGTCCGCAGGGGACGCCGGAAAGGACACGCCGATTGCCAGGGCCAATGGAATCCAGTACTTGAGGCCCATCGGACATTCCTCCGGGGACGTGACGGATCTTAACCTATTTCGCCGTCAATCGATCGATCTCGTCCATGGTCGTGATGAACAGGTCGTAGGTGGCCTTCATGGCGTCGGGTCTCGTCAGGTCCACCCCGGCGCGTTGCAGCGTGGCCACCGGATAATCCGAGCCGCCGGCCTTCAGAAAGTCCAGATACCGCTCGACCGCCCCGGCCTCGCCTTTCTTGACCTTGTCGACCAGTGCAATCGCGGACATCAGGCCCGTGGCGTATTGATATACGTAAAAGTTGTAATAGAAATGGGGGATATACGCCCACTCCATGGCGTCATCCGCGCCGACCGCGAAGTCCGGGCCGTAATACTCGCGGATCAGGTCGCCGTAGATTGCCGCCATGCGCTCCGCTGTCAGCGCCCCACCGGACTCGACCTCGTGATAGATGGCCCTCTCGAATTCCGCGAACATGACCTGGCGGAACACTGTGGTGCGGATGTTTTCCAGCCTCTTGTTCAACAAGAACAGCTTTTCTTCCTTTGTACCGGCCGTCTTCAACAGGTAGTCCAGCAGCATCGTTTCGTTGAAGGTGGACGCGATCTCGGCCAGAAAGATCGGCGATTCCGAGTTGACGTACTCCTGATTCGCGAACGCCAGATGAAAATGCAGGGCATGCCCGAATTCGTGAATCACGGTGAACACGTCCTCCAGTTCGCCCATGTAGTTCAAGAAAACTATCGGATGCGCACCGTACACGCCGTTGCAGTACGCGCCGCTGCGCTTGCCCTGGTTGGGGAACACGTCCACCCATCCGTTTTTCGGGTCCAGCCCCCGCTTGAGCACCTTCGCGTAATCGGGACCCAGGCGTGAGGTCGCCTCCTCGACCATCTTTACCGCCTCGGGATACGGCACCTTCCTGGAGGCGGACTCGAACAGAGGCGTGTAAAGGTCGTAATAGTGCACCTTGTCGTAACCCAGCAGCCTGCCGCGCAGCTTTATGTAACGATGCAGGGTCTTCGGAAGGTACTCGTGCGTGGTCCTGACCAGGGTGTCGTACACCGAGACAGGTATTGCATTGCGGTTCAGGGACGCCTCGATCGCGGACCCGTAGCCACGGGCCTTCGCCACCATGATGTTGCCCTTGACCGCCATGTCCAGGGATGCCGCGAAGCTGCGCCCGTACGCCCTCAAGGTCTTGAAAAATGCCTCCACCGCCTCCTTGCGCACGGCCCGGTCGGCGGAAGCCCTGAACTTCGGGAAACTGGAACGCGTCAACGTGGTCTCGGCGCCCTTCTCGTCGTGCACATCGGGAAACTTCACGTCCTCTTCCAGGGCGTTGACCATGAAGTTCGGCCCGGCGCGCAGGTCACCGGTCAGGGCCAGGATCTTCTCCTGGCCCAGGGTAAGCACATGTGGACGCCGGCGGATCAGGTCGTCCACGTAATGCGCGTATTTGGCCATCGTCCCGCCGGAGCCCACGTAGGACCTCAGCACGTCGGGGTCCATGGCCAGCAGTTCCGGTTCGAGGAAGGCCACGGCCCCGTGAAACCGCGTGACCAGCGCTTGAATCTGGTCGGTTCGGACCTTCGCCTCGGGCCGCGTGCGGTCGGTGGAATAGTCGGCCCTGGCCCAGGCGGCCAGTCGCTCTATCTCGAGGGAAAGGCCATAGACGAGGTCCAGGCATTTGCCCAACCGGGCCGCGTCCCTTGCCAGGGTCCCCTTGCAGGGTTCGACCTCCTTCAGCCGGGCACCCAGGGCCTTTCGCGCCTCGTCCCACGCCTGCGGCGACTTGAACCAGTGGCCGAGGTTCCATTTATAGGTCGCGGGTATGTCGGATCGCCTTGCGTCCGCCTTTGGCGCGTACTTCGGCCAGCCGCTTCCTGCCTGTGCGTCAATCGGGGCCAGCAGTCCGGCGCACAAGGCGCACCCGGCCGCGAACAACGAACATCGGCCGCAATCGATTCCTGCATGCATAAAAACACCTCCTTGCAGGCCGCTCATGTTTCCGCCTGGCGACGATTGTGTCAAGTACGGCGGCAAGGCCCCACCGATATCGTTGGGAAGACCTCCCCGGCGCCCGCCGGATTGACGTCGAGGGCCTTTACGCACTACACTGCCGCGTCGGGTCCAGGCAAAACGCAGGTGGGGGCAGGGTCAATGAAGGTGGCCATACTCGCGGGCGGACGGGGAAGCCGGCTGGCCGAAGAGACAGGCGTCAGGCCCAAACCGATGGTCGAAATCGGCGGCCGCCCGATCCTGTGGCACATCATGCGACATTACCATCATTATGGGCATCGCGATTTCGTGATTGCCCTGGGTTACCTGGGCGACTATATCAAGAAATACTTCGTGGACTATTGCGAACTGGACGGCAACCTCACGGTGGATTTCGGGTCCGGCACCGTAAGCGGCGAGGGCGGTACGAAGCCCGACTGGACCGTGTCGATGGTAGAAACCGGCACCTGGACCAATACCGGCGGCAGGATCAAGCGCCTGCAACCTTACATGGGGGATCGGACCTTCATGCTGACATGGGGAGACGGCGTTTCAGACATCGATCTGGACGACCTCGTAAAGTTCCACCGCTCCCACGGCAAGCTGGCGACCCTGACCGCGGTGCATCCCCCCGCCAGGTTCGGACACCTGGAACTGGACGGCGACCGTGTGGCCGAGTTCTCGGAAAAACCGCAGACGCAAGAGGGTTGGATAAACGGCGCGTTCTTCGTGCTGGAGCCTGCCGTATTCGACTACATCGAGGGCGACAGGACACAATTCGAAAAGGAACCCCTTGAGCGGCTGGCCGCCGAGGGGCAGTTGATGGCCTACCGGCACACATCCTACTGGCAGTGCATGGACACGATAAGGGACAAGGTAGGGCTTGAGAGGCTGTGGAAGGCGGGCGAGCCGCCCTGGCGGGTCTGGGAGTGACATGAAGATCCTGGTCACTGGTCACAAGGGATACATCGGCGTGGTCCTGGTCCCAATGCTGCTGCGCCGCGGCCACGAGGTCCACGGCCTGGACAGCGACCTGTTCGAGAGGTGCACGTTCGGGGACGACCCAGTGGAGGCGCCCTGGGTGCGCAAGGACGTAAGGGACGCCGAGAAGGCCGACGTTGAGGGGTTCGACGCGGTCATGCACCTGGCCGGACTCTCCAACGACCCGCTTGGGGACCTGGATCCAACGCTGACATTCCAGATAAACCACGAGGCCTCCGTGCGCCTGGCCGAATTGAGCAGGGCCGCGGGCGTAAAGCGCTTTCTGTTTTCCTCGTCATGCGCGAACTACGGCGCCGCCGGAGACGATCTGCTGGACGAGGAATCGGACCTCAACCCAGTCACCCCTTACGGCGAGTCCAAGGTCCTGGCCGAGCGGGACATCTCGGACCTGGCCGGCGACGGCTTCAGCCCTACCTATCTGAGGAACGCAACGGCCTACGGCCTGTCGCCTCGCCTGAGGTTCGACCTGGTGGTCAACAACCTGGCGGCCTGGGCCTTCACGACCGGAGAGGTGCACCTGAAGAGCGATGGAACGCCCCTGCGTCCCCTGGTGCATATCGAGGACATATCGCGGGCTTTCACCGCCATCGTCGAGGCGCCGGTGGAACGTGTGCACGACCGCTGTTACAACATCGGCGCACCCGGCGAAAATTACCGCATCAGGGACGTGGCCACCATAGTGAAGGATGCGGTTCCCGGATCGCGGGTCGGGTTCGCCGAGGGCGCATCACCGGACAAACGCAACTATCAGGTCGATTTCAGCCGGGTGACCCGGGAGGTGCCCGACTACCAGCCGCAATGGAATGTTTCCAGGGGCGCCGGGGAACTGGTTGCCGCCTATGGCGACGTCGGCGTCACCCTGGAAGAGTTCGAGGGTCCGCGCTTCAAGCGCGTGGACCACGTGAGGATGCTGATTGCACAGGGCGTCATTGACGATTCCCTGCGCCACAAATAGAGGAGGCCGATGCCCTCGCAACAGAAATTCAGCGAAACGGTGACGGGCTGCAGGTCGTGCGGATCCACTGAACTGAAGCCCTTTCTGGACCTTGGAAACACGCCGCTGGCGGACAGGTTGCTGACCGCCGACCAGTTGGATTCGCCAGAGATCACGGCGGACCTGACGGCTGTGTTCTGCCCGGACTGCAAGCTGGTCCAGATCACCGAAACCGTGCGCCCCGACATCCTGTTCTGCGAGGACTACCCCTATTATTCTTCGGTTTCCAAGGGCCTGCTGGCCCATTTCGAAAAGAGCGCGAACAGCCTGATCGAGGGCCTGGACCTGGGACCGGACAGCCTTGTTATAGAGGCGGCGAGCAACGACGGATACATGCTCAGAAACTTTGTCGCCCACGACATCCCGGTCCTGGGCATCGACCCCGCAAAGGCCCAGGCCGACATCGCCAGGGAGGCGGGGATCGACACCATGGACGCCTTCTTCACCAAGCACCTCGCGGCCGACCTGAAAAAGGAAGGCCGCCGCGCCGATCTGTTCCTGGCCAACAACGTGCTGGCCCACGTGCCCCACCTGAACGGGTTCGTGGAGGGGATCGACACTGTCCTCAAGGACAGCGGCACGGCGGTGATCGAGGTCCCCTACCTCCTGGACCTGATCGATCACCGCGAGTTCGACACCATCTATCATCAGCACCTGTGCTATTTTTCCGTCACGGCCCTGGACCGCCTGTTCCGACGCCACTCCCTGTACCTGAACGACATCATGAAGGTCCGGATCCACGGGGGGTCGCTGCGACTGTTCGTGGAAAAACACGATGACCCCAGCAAGGCGGTTCGGACCATCCTGTCGGAGGAACAGAGACGGGCCGCCGACACTTTCGATTTCTATCGTGATTTCGCGGCCAGGGTCCGGGGACTTAGGGACAAGCTCATGGCCACCCTGCGACGCCTCAAGGGGGCGGGCGCCAGGATTGCCGGGTACGGGGCCGCTGCCAAGGCGTGCACCATGCTTTCCTTTTGCGGAATCGACCGCGAACTGCTGGACTACGTGGTGGACCTCAACACGGTCAAGCACGGTCGGTACATGGGTGGGAACCACCTGCCCATCCTGTCCCCGGAAAAACTGCTCGAGGACCGTCCCGACTACCTCCTGGTGCTGGCGTGGAACTTCGCGGACGAGATCATCCACCAGCAGGATGAATACCGCCAGTTGGGCGGCAGGTTCATCATCCCGATTCCCCAGGTCGAGATCATTGGATGAGAGGCGATTCGGCGCCGATCACGTGCCCAGGCTGCGGTCTTGGGGGCGTTGACGTCTTTTACAGGGTCGCGGGCGTGCCGGTGAACAGCACGCTTCAGCTTTCTTCCAGGCGCGAGGCCCGGGAACTTGCCACGGGCACGCTGGCCCTGGGTTTCTGCCATTCCTGCGGTTTCATCCACAACACCGCCTTTGATCCAACACTGACCGAGTACTCGTCGCGTTGCGAGGAGACCCAGGGTTTTTCGCCCGTGTTCAGCCGGTGGCAGGGTGAACTGGCCCGCCGGCTGGTCGAACGTCACGACCTGCGCGGCCGCGAGATCATCGAGATAGGCTGCGGCAAGGGGGATTTCCTGAACGCGCTGTGCGAGATCGGCGGCAACCGGGGAATCGGGTTCGACCCGGCCTACGTGCCCGAACGGAATACCAGTCCCGCCCGCGACCGAATCAAATTCATCCGCGAATTCTACACTGCTGAAAACGCGCCCGAAAGCGGCGATTTCATCGTATGCAAGATGACCCTGGAGCACATCCCTCGGGCCGCTGACTTCGTTCGGATGGTCCGTGCGTCACTGGGTGACAGGAGGGACGTGGTCGTGTTCTTTCAGGTCCCGGACATGCGACGGATCCTGGACGAGGCAGCCTTCTGGGACCTCTACTACGAACACTGCTCGTACTTTGACAAGGCATCTCTGTGCGGCCTGTTCCAGCGGTCTGGATTCGAGGTCCAGGACCTGGAATCCGACTACGGTGGACAGTACCTGATGCTGGAGGCGACACCGGGTTCCGCGCATGTCAAGGCCCCAGCGACGCATGCCGATGAGGTCCGGCGCATTGCCGCCGATGTCGCTGGTTTCCGGGAAAGGGCGCCGCGCCTCATGGATTCCTGGCGCGGGCGGCTCGCCGGATGGAAAGTGGAAGGGCGGGCGGTCGCGGTCTGGGGATCGGGGTCCAAGGGCGTGGCCTTCCTGACGTCCCTCGGTATCGGGGACGAGGTCCGCTGCGTGGTGGACATCAACCCTCACCGCGCCGGCCATTTCATGGCTGGGTCGGGGCATCCGATAGTGACCCCCAGGTCCCTGATCCGGGATCCCGTGGACAAGGTGATCCTGATGAATCCCGTATACCTGGATGAGGTACAATCCCTGTTGGGTGAAATGGGTCTGAACAACATTGAGGTAGTGTCCGTCACCCGGCGGATACGATAAGGAATGACGGTGTCATGAGACGCAAGCCTCCGCGGGTATCCATCGGCCTGCCCGTCTACAACGGCGAAAACTTCGTCGAGGATGCGATCCGTTCCATTCTGGCCGAGTATTACTCCAACATAGAGTTGATCATATCGGACAACGCATCCACGGACCGCACCGAGGAAATCTGCCGCGACTACGCCGCCAGGGACGGACGGATCCGATACCTGCGCAACGAGCGCAACCTGGGCGCGGCTCCCAATTACAACAGGACGTTCCACGAGGCCCGGGGCGAGTACTTTCGCTGGGCCGCGCACGACGACATGACCGAACCCGAGTTCCTGGCGCGCTGCGTGGAGGCCCTTGATTCAGACCCGAGCGTGGTCCTGGCCCATACCAGGGTCCGAATAGTGGACCAACGCGGGAACAAGGTAGAGGACTATGATTACCGCCCGAACACATCCGCCCCCGACCCATGCAAGAGATTTTTCGACCTCCTGTTCGTAAAGAACAACTGCTTCGAGTTCTTCGGGCTGAACCGCAGGGATGTGCTGGCGCAGACTCAGTTGCACGGGACCTACCCGGTCGGGGACCGCGTCACCCTGTCCGAGCTGGCTTTCCGCGGCAGGTTTTTCGAGCACCCGGAGCCCCTGTTTCTGTCGCGCGAACACCCTGACAGGTCGGTGCGCAGGCATGTCAGTCAGCAGGAAAGGGCCGCATGGTTCGACGCGAGCCGCGCCAATGCCATCACGTTCCCGGAATGGCGGGCCTTCTGGGAATACTGCAAGGCCATTGACAGGTCCCCCCTGTCCGCACGCGACAAGACACGCTGCTACCTCTACATGGTCAAGTGGCTGCGCCACTACCGCAAACGGATGCGTCGGGACGTGTACGTCGCCTGCCTCGATATGGCCTCCCGCCGCCTGGGCTCACGCATCGCCGGGCCTTTGTGGGATCTGGCCGACCGCCTCGGGCTTACGGAAGAAGACATCTGACAGCATGGGTCCAAGGCTCTTCGACAGGATCAGCCGGATCAGACCTGAGCGCCACCGGTGGACGACCACTATTTACGGTCACGGTGCATCAGGCCCCTGAACTGCGCGGCTATCTGCTCGCGTTCGTCGCCATCCAGTCCGGTCTTCCAGAAAACGGCCCAGAAAATCAGCACGCCGACCGCCTCCACGACGCCCACCTCCACCAGGCTGGAAACCGCATGCACCCGCTCCCAACCCCAGAAGACGGCCAGCATGACCGCCAAAGGCAGCAGGCTGGGTAGAACCGTCCGACCATAAAAAGCGGCCAGGGACAGGTCGTACAGTTTTTTCAGCCTCAACTGAACCAGCAGGACCTGGAAAGGCAGGTTTGCAGCCAGGGTCGCGGCGGCCACGCCCAGGATCCCCCACCTGCCCACCAGCAAAATCGAGAGACCGGCGTTCACGGCCTGCGCAGCCAGCAGCACGAACGCCAGGAAACGCTGCCTTCCGCGCATGCTCAGCAGGATGTGGGAATTGCTGTGGACAACATTGACGAAGACCGCGGCCAGCAGGATCTGAAGTACCGGCGCGGAACCCAGAAAATCATTGTTTGTCCAGTTGACCACCAGGGGACGGGCGAGGGCCATGCAACCCACGACCAGGGGCGCGGCGAGGGCCACCGCGATCTTGGTCCCCTTCAGCCACACCTTCAGCAGGCGCTCCTCGTCGTTGGCCCCGTGTAGTTGGGCCACGACCGGGGTCAGGATGCGCGCCACGTGCAGAGTGAGGTTCTGGACCTGGTCGCTGACCCGCATGGCAAGGGAATACACAGCCACCGCGGTCAGGTCCAGGGCCGCCTGTATGATGAAGGTGTCCACCCGCGTGTAGATCAGACCCGAGACATTGATCAGCATGAAATAGAAGGAATGGGACCATATCTCGCCCAACACCGAACGATCGAAGTAACGGGGGCTCAGGCTCAGAAACGGGATGGCGCGACGCGCGTGAATCGCCGTGGCCAGCAGGGGCCCGATGGTGATGGTCAGGTTCAGGAAGGCAAGGGTCCGCAGACCGGGCCACACCCTCAGCAGGACCAGCACAAGGGCCGAGTAGGTGATGGTGGCAAGAATCTTGTAGATGTTCGGCGCCCATTGTTTCTGGTGGCCGGTGAGCACCCCCCTGAACATGCCGAACGGCACGCCTACGGCAAAGCCTCCGCCCACGATCAGCAGCACCTGCCGTGCGGTGTCCACCTTGTCGGCCGGCACGTTGAAGATGTCCTCGAAAAACAGGGCGGCCAGCCCAACCAGGACCATGATGGCCGCCATCTGTGCCACAAAGACCCAGAAGAGGGTGCATACCACCGTCCTCTGGCGGTCGTCGTCGTCGCGGCCCCTTGCATCAGCCACGAACTTGACCACTGACTGGCTGAATCCCAGGTCCATCATCGCCAGCACGCTGACGATTGCCCACACCAAAGACCAGAGGCCGTAGTCCTGGGTGCCCACCGTGTTGATGATGAAGGGCAGCAGAACCAGGAACACTGCGATATCGATTACGTTCCCGCCGTAACTGGTCACGGCGTTCATCATTACGTCGCGGGATCGGATGCGACGGCCGGTTTCGTTGCCTTCATTCATGCCGGGTTCACTTCCCACCTGTACTCCTCAGTGTTACCAGGAGTACTTCCGGGTCGGCCATGATTCGCATGGGCGGCCCCCAGAAACCGACTCCATTGTTCACGTACAGGGTCATGCCGCCTATCTCATAGCGGCCCGACAGGAAACCATCGTAGATCCTCTTCAAAACGAGGTGCAGCGGAAACACTTGTCCGCCATGGGTGTGACCGCACAGCATTAGGTCCACTCCCGCGTGGGCGGCAACGTCCCATTTCACGGGTCTGTGGGACAGCAGGACCACCGGCAGGTTCGCGGGCGCACCCTGAAGGGCCTTGAGTAAGGCCGGGGCCGTGCCCAACAGACCACCCAGGAAATCCATGTCGTCCACGCCGGCCACTACAAGTCCACCGGCTATCACCCTGTTTTCCTGTCTCAGCAGGGTTAGTCCGTTGCGCCTCATGTTGTACACCGTGTTCTCGGCCCCGGTTCGGTATTCATGGTTCCCGGTCACGGCAAGCACCCCATAACGCGCGGGTAGGGACGCGATCTCCCTGATGGCCGTACCGTCCCCACCCATGGGGTCGTCCACTAGGTCGCCGGTGACAACCACCAGGTCGGCGTCCAGTTCCTTGACCCGGGCAGCCACTTTGTCGAGGTTCTCGGCTCCCGCCAGGTACCCGGCGTGGATGTCCGAGACCTGAACCAGCCTGAACCCATCCAGTTGGGGCGGCAGGCCGGGCATCACCTTTTCGATCCTGGTGACAGGGGGGGACTCGAACACGTTCATGACGCCCATGACGCACAAGACAACCGAAACAGCGCCGGCCACGGGCAGTGCGACGCGCCCGAATGTTTCCGCAAGGGCCGCAGCGCGCCTCCCGAGGACCCCCAGCCTGCGCAGGACCAGGCAGGGCAGCGAAAAGCCGCCGTCAAAGACCAGCATGATCGTCGTCGCTGTAAGAAAGAACCCCAGATACACGGACCCGGGCCATAACACCAGGAGGCCGGACCTGGCGTCCAACCGGTCCACCAGAAAACGACCAAAGGGATACAGGCAGGCCAGCAGGATCAGCACGATCGCTATCGAATTCCCCATTGCTGGGCCGGCCTTCACGGTCCATCTGATCCTGAACCAGGCGTAAACGTGCAGCCCCGCCCACAGGGCCAGCACGACCACGGGGAACACGTAGGGATTCCATACAGACATAACCCTTTCCCGCCGGGCGTCTCAGCGCGCACCCTTTCTTCGCCGCAACCACCAACGCACAAGCAACACGACCGCAACCACGCCAAGGCCCGTCCAGGCCACGGTCTGGTAACCTTTGAAGATGGCCTCGATGTCCTCGATGTTGGCGCCGACGGCCATCCCAATGCCAATCACCAGCAGGTTCCATGCCGCCGCGCTTATGGCCGCGAACAACATCACGCGGCCGAACCGCATGCCCGCCATGCCCGCCGCCACGAACAGGAACGCCCGGATCCCGGGCAGAAACCGGTTGACGACGATATATGCCTCACCGTGACGTGAAAAAGCATGCACGGCGCGATCCGCCCCACGCGCGGCCCGACGCACGATACTCAGACGCATGACCCTGGAATCCGACCCATGCCGAACCGCCACGCCTATCCAGAAATCAGCGGCCGCCCCCGCCAGGCTGCCAGCCAGCACCGCCAGAAACACCGCGGAAAACGGATAGCCGAACGCCGTCACCAGGACCGCCCCCGCCAGCGTGACCGTGTCGCCCGGAAAAGGAGGAAACAGATATTCGATCACGGCGGACCAGAACAGGATCAAGAGGGTAACCCATTCGTGGGTCTGGGTCAGGAACTGTATGGCATCCGAAATGGACAATAAGGCCCCGTCATCGTGGTTGATCCACTGGGGTTATAATACACCGCCGCATTGGATGGCGCGTACCTCACGGCAATGGTGTTGTTTTGAACAGGATTCCCGCCGCAATCGTATTGATCCTGATGGCGCCGGCAACGGTGCATGCATCATCATCCCTGGACCTTTACCGCCACACGTCCGGTGGATTCGCCAGGGCCGAGTCAGCAGCGCGTTTTGGCCGAATCACAGAGGCGGTGCGGCTTTTGGACGGACTGAAGGGGGCGTCGGACATTCCGGATGATGCCCTGGATTACCGGGCTGGACGACTGCTGGAAAAGGCGGGGAAGGCACGGGAGGCACTGAGGCGATACCGCGCCATTGAAAAGGGGGTCCTTTCGGACGAGGCTCTGTTCAGGGAGGGCAGGATCCTGGCGAGGTTGAAAGACATCGCCGGCGCAAGGGTCGCCTTCGCCGGTGTATCGAGGTCCAGCGCGCGCTGGATCGACGCACGTCTGGGTCTGGCCGAATCCCTGACGCTCGAAGGCAGGCCGTCGCTGGCCTTGACGGTGCTCAACGAGATATTCACGACCGACCTGACTGCTTCAGGGCTGCACCGGGCCAGACTGGCCCTGGCGCACGCACTCGCGGGGGTCGGACAGCCTGAACGGGCCAGGGATGTCGCGCTGGGCGCATTCCTTGACGCTTCCACCGACGGCCGCGCAAGGTCGGCGGCCACGGAACTGGCCGCGCTGGGTCAAAGGCCTTCACGCCTGCAGCGTAGACTGCGCCGTGCGCTGCACGCCAGGGGCAGGGACTTACTGCTGCTTTCCAGACGCGCGGCACGCCACCCCAAGTCGATGAGGGCCCTGGATCCCGGACTGCCCGCCTTTATCCGGGGCCGATACGCGCTGAACGGCGCAAGGGACGCAAAGCTGGCAAAGGCCCGCCTGCGCAAGGCAGTGAACAGGGCCCGGGATTCTGTGCTGCTGGCCTGCTCGGAGTTCGCACTGGCCAGGGCCATGGACAGGAGCGGCGACGGAAAGGGGGCGTGCAATCTGTACGTCAAGGTGCTGAAGACGCATCCAGCGGCCCCAACCGCAGCGAAGGCCGCCATGGCGCTTTCGAACTGCAGGATGCGCGAGGAGGACACCGCAGGCGCTGTTTCGGTCCTCGAAATGGTCCTTGACAAGCACCCAGAAAGCGGCCTTTGGGTTCAGGCATCATGGCGGATTGCGCTGGCGAACATCATTTCCGGCCAATCGGAAGCGGCCTTGAAGCGCCTGAAAGAAGTGCTCGCACACCTAGACGAAGGGGACGGCGTTCTGTTCGGAATGGCCGAAAAACTACATTACTTTCGTGGAGTTTCCCTGTTGGAAATCGGAAGGGACGCCGAGGGTCTTTCGGAACTGAGGCGCGTGGCCCGGTCATTTCCCCACTCGTGGTTCGGCGTGCTGGCGATAACCCGCCTCGCCGGGCTGGCCGAGGACAGGATCGCATTCGCATCCAAAACGGGGGGGCCAGGACTTCCGGGGGCCCCGATTGACACCCCTGGGTTCACCAGAAGGTCCAAAGCTCACAAATTCGAGGTTGCCGGACGCGAAGTCCCAGCGGGCCCCAGGGTCAGGGGCCCCTTGATGCTGTGGCGGCTGGGGTACGGCAAGGATGCGGTGAGGGAATTGAGGTCCAGGGCGGCGCGCGGGCTTCTGAACGAAAACGGATTGGCGCTGCTCGCCGCGCTGACCGCGAACGGACGTTCACCCAGGGGGGCGATGTACTCCCGTGGATTCGTGCGGGGATGGCCCGCCCCCTGGAGCCGGGACGTGTTCGAGGCGGCCTACCCCCGACCCTTCACCACCCAGGTCATGAAGGCCGCCGAAAACACCGGTCTTGACCCCGCCCTGATATACGCCGTGATGAGGACCGAAAGCAACTTCAATCCCCGCGCGAGGTCCGGCGCCGGGGCCCGGGGAATTATGCAGTTGATGCCCCGCACAGCCAGAATTGTCGCTTCCCGGTTGGTCGGAAAACCCGGGATGGCCAGGCGCCTGCGCTCGCCGGGACCGAACATCCGGCTGGGCGCCACGTTTCTGGCCGAACTGATGCGCCACTTCAGGGGTCACCTGCCCCTGGTCCTGGCAGGCTACAACGCCGGCGCCGGGGCCGCCCGCTCGTTTCGCAGGCGTTTCGGTCACCTGCCCACCGACGTGTTCGTGGAGGCGGTCCCCTATCCTGCCACGGCCGCGTTCATAAAGCGGGTGGTCGGGTACGCCGCAGGCTATAGGGCCATGTACGACGACAAGGGCAGGGGCCCTTTCATGGTGTCCATGTCCGTCCCGGATTCCCTGGGGCCGTTCATGGAAAAAAGGGGAAAGATCGCCGCGACCAAAGGACGGTAAGGGGCGGGTAAGAGGCGCCGATCTATCGTTTTTTGGATTTGCCGGCCTTTGCGGGCGCTGGTTTAGGCAGGATCCCATACTCCATGCCCTTCGGGATCTTCCTGACCATGGCGAACACCCACAGACCTATGCCGACCGCGACCGACGCCAGGGCCACGAGATGGGCGTCGCGCAGGTCCCAGAACCGGTAGGGCCGCCCCTCATCCTGACGGATGAATTCGATGGCGAAACGCATGATTCCCGCGCAAATCAGGTAGATGGAGAACAGGACCCCGGGATGCCTGATACGCTTGCGGATGGACCACAACAGGCCGAACAGGGCAAAATTCATCAGGGATTCATATACCGGGGTCGGAAAAACGAGTTGGTTCGTAGGCACGATTCCGTCCGGGTACGACATGCAGAATGTCGGGTACTTGTGGGTCAGACAGACCTCGAAACCCTTCTCGTACATGCCCACCAGCCAGCATTGCGCCCGGTTGACGAGGTCACCGCAAGGCACCCCATAGTCGCCGTCGCCCGAAAGCTGGCACCCGATCCGCCCGAACGCGTACCCGGTGGCCAGCATCGGGGCCAGGGCGTCGAACATGATCGCCAGGGGCAGTTTCTTGACGATGTAATAGGTGACGATGGCCACGATGGCCAGAATCAACCCCCCGTGCCAGGTCAGGCCCGCTCCTGAAAAGAAGTCCTTCCAGGACACGGAATCCGCCTCGGTGAACATGTAGGCCAGCTTGGCCCCCACGACCCCGAAGATGATTGCCAGGAATACGGTCGTCTCGGCATGTTTGGGGTCGATGTTGCGTCGTATGTGCTCCCTGGTCAGCAGCCAAAGGGCGGTAAGGAACCCGATGGCCATCATCACGCCGTAAGTCCCGATGCGTAACGGCGATTCAATCACGTAGGGCCACATGGCGCCTCCCGGTAATCCTGTCGAGGACTATCGCCCCCACCCCCCCGAGATGTCAAGCCGCTCTGCCCGACGCAGATTCTCAACCCCCTTCAGCCCACTTTGCCCGATAATCCGGATATGATGCCCGACATGGTCCCATCAACCACGGCTGTCGAAATCTACCTGGCCCTGGTCATCGGGGTCGGCGTGTCCGTGAACTTTCTGATCGGCCGCGAATCCGAATCTTCAGCGCCTCAACCCCCTCGCCGCCAATGGGATCGGGCGGACGCATGGGCGCTGGCACTGGTCATCATCGCGCTGGGCCTGCGGCTGTGGGGACTCGGCAGCCTGCCCGTTTCAGGCGACGAAGCCTCTGGACTGGAGATGGGGTTCTGGTCCAACTGGTTTCTCAATCACGAGACAGGCTCTCACCCTCCCCTGTTCCGCTTTCTGATACACCTGACCTCGACCCGTCCTGAAAGCCTCTGGCTTATGCGGGCTCCGGCCGCGGTTTTCGGGTCCCTCGGCACGGGTCTGCTCTACGTTGCCGCGCGAAGGTGGTCATCCGGCTGGACGGCCATTGGACTGGCGGCTGTCCTGGTGTTTTTCCCCACCCATGTAATTTTCTCGATGCAGCAGAAAAACCTCACTCTGCTGATCTGTTTTCTGCTGCTGGCCCATCTCTCTCTGCTGCGCGCCTTGGACGGCAGTCGCCGCTCCTACGGCTTCTACGCCATCTGGGCCGTTGCCGCGTGCATGACCAACTACCAGGCGCCGTTCTTCCTTTTGGGCCACCTTGGATTCATCGCGTTTTCACGCCGCGCCGTCCTGGCCCGCGTCGGCATGGCGCTGATTCCCGCGTTCGCCGCGCTGGCGCCGTTCGTCTATATCGAGGTATTCGGCCCGATGGACCAGGGATCGCGTCTGGCCTCCCTTGGACTGGTCCCCAACCTCCTGAACGCCTTTCACGATCTTTCCATACGCTTGCTGGTCCTGCTGACGGCGGCGCTGGCCCTTGCTGGAAACCGATCTTCTACGTCCGACGGGCGCAAGGTCATCCCGTGGACTCTCGCGCTGGGCGCCGTTGGCCTCGTGGTCATCGCCCTCAGGACACCTGTTCAGGCAAGGTACGTGCTGCCGATGGTCCCCTTCGCGCTGCTTTATGCCGCCGCCAGGTCCAGATCGCCCAGACGCCGATCAGTCTACCGGATGGTGCTGGCCGCGGGCGTCCTGGTCTTTTTCGCCATGTCCCTGATCGACCACCTGTCACCACCCCAGCGTCACCAGGGAAACCTGGCTGAAACCGCCATGACAATCCACAATCGCTCGTCGTCCGGTTCCCGTCAGGCCATACTGGTGTCTCCCGTTTCGATGCTGGAGGTCATAGGTTTCGTTGAATTGAGGCGCAGGGACCTGTGGAATCTCGCGTGTCCCAGTCCGACACGAGCATTTAGGGACCAAGACAGGGTCCTGTTCCACGCGGCGACGGATGCGCTTCCAAGGGTACTCGCCGGACTGGGTGGGTTCGATCTCTTCAGATTCAGGATCAGGGACGACCCCGAGGCCCCGGGCCTCGACGCATGGGTGCGGGTCAATTGTCGCCCGGTCGAACCCCTGGCCCGGGATTGGACCACGGCTGTCTATCGCTGTGGGGGCCGTATCAAGCCCAACGTGGACGTGTGCAAAGTGCTGGCCAAAGCCCATGCCGGATAAGCCTTGCGTGGACATGCGAGTTTCCCCTCGCTGGACCGCGATGCGGACGGGCGCAATCGTCGTTTGATGTTTTTTTTACCCGACTCGCGGACCACGGTAGGCGGAAGGCCCCCTCCTGCGAAGGCCTCACCATTGACTGAAAACCCAGTTGACGGATAATTCGGTTCTGGACGGGCGGTACGTGATTTGAAGGGACACATCAACAGGATCTGGAACACGATCAGGGGAAAGCGTCGCCCTGTGGGCATGTCCGCCACGACCCTGGGGCATGGCGTCGTTGTAGATGACCGCTTTGCAATCAAGCGGCTGCTGGGGATCGGCGGCACGTCCGCGGTCTATGTGGCCGAACAGCGTTCCATGGGGCGCGACGTGGCCCTCAAGGTCCTCAGGTCAGAGATGATCACCCGCGAACAGGCGACCGACAGGTTCATGCGGGAGGTCCAGGCGGTCAGCCGCCTGACAAGCCCCCACACCATCTCAGTGTATGACGTGGGCAGGTCCGAGGAAGGCCTCCTTTACATCGCCATGGAACTGCTCAAGGGAAGATCGCTCTTCCAGCAGATGACGGACGAGAGGGGACCGATATCGGTGTGGCGCGCCGTCAACATCGTTGACCAGGTGCTGGACTCCCTGGACGAGGCCCACGAGGCCGGCGTGATCCACAAGGACCTCAAGCCCGAAAACATCTTTGTCATTCAGGGCGCCGGTTCCAGCGAGTTCGCCAAGGTCCTCGACTTTGGGATCGCCGAACTCACCGACAACCCGGATACGCGGGACTCCGAAAGCGGCGTCGTCGTGGGCACGCCGCGCTACATGAGCCCGGAACAGATGGAAGGCAAGGACCTGGACCTCAGGACCGACCTGTATTCTCTGGCCACCATCCTGTTCGAACTGCTGGCCGGCATGCCGCCGTTCGAGGCCGACACGCCGCTGGCCCTCGCGTTGAAGAAGATCAAGGAGACCGCGCCCTCCATAGCCGACGTCAATCCCAGGGCGCGCGTGCCCTCCGAGATCGAGCAGTTCCTCGAGAGGGCGCTGGCAAGGGAACCGGACAAACGTCCCGAGAGCGCCTCCGAGTTCAAGAACCTTTTGTCCCTTGCCATCGAAGGAATGGAATCGGGGTCGGAAAACGCGGCCGAGACCGAGACCATGGTTCAGCTGGGAATCCCGCAGCCACCACCAACTACGGGCGTGGCCCCTGAGCACCCGGACGTGCCGGAACAGACCGCCTCCGAGCCCGCGACGGCGTCATCCAGGTCAGCAGCGGCCCACTCCCAGGACCGGCGCAACATGGAGAGGCTCAGACGCACCATCGCCACCAGGTTCAAGCTTCAGGGCCGGGAGTTCAGGGCAACCACCACCGACATCAGCCCTGGTGGGGCCTTCCTTTTTTCGCGGGTACTGCCCGACCCGGGCCAACGCCTGGAGTTCGTGTTTGTGAACCCCGGCAGGGACACCTTCATGATCCACCTGTCCGGCGAGGTTGTCAGAGTGGTGGACAAACCCTCGGCGCCGGGCGAGGTCCGCGGCTTCGCCATACGCTGGGTATTTCCCGCCTCCTCCAAAAGACCCAGAACCATCCCCGAACTGTTCGGTTTTTGAAACACATTCGTTTCCAGCCCGATAGATCCCCGTACCCCGGCGAGGAAACGATGCATGCAGGGAAAACTACTGCCTCCACCGAACCTGGTTTCGCCTGATGACCAGGCCGGCGTCGCAAGACACCGCGAAGCACTCGGAATCGAAATGAAAAACCGCCTGGCAAGTGAACGGGACTGGATGCGGCGCAACGGATGCCGGTATTGGTTGCCCGAGGGAACACAGTCCATCGAGCGCCTTGCGGACGACGCGCCCCGTATCCTGTTTCTGCGGGGCGAACTGGACCATAGCGCGCCGGCCGTGGCCATTGTCGGCTCCCGCAAGGCCGATTCCTACGGCATGGACATGGCCTCAAGATTGGGACGGGTCCTGGGCTGGGCCGGCGTCACGGTCATCAGCGGGGGCGCGCTGGGCATCGACAGGGCGGCGCATGAAGGCGCCCTCAACGGCGGCGGACGGACACTCGCGATAATGGCAGGGGGTCTGGCAACGTTGCACCCCCCCGGCAATGCAGATCTCTTCGCGAGAATTCTCGAAACCGGTTCGGGCCTGCTATCCGAACATCCAGTGGGCAGGAAGGCCGAAAGGTGGACCTTTCCCCGTCGCAACCGCCTGATCGCGGCGCTGGCGGACGCGGTGGTGGTGGTCCAGGCAGGGAGGGTATCCGGCGCCCTCAACACGGCAGCATGGGCGCTGAAACTGGACGTGCCCCTGTTCGCAGTACCGGCGGACGCCTGGTACCTGGAATCCCAGGGTACCGTTTCCCTGCTGGGCCGTGGGGCGCTGCCTCTTGCACGCCCCTCCGACCTGGCCTGCGTCCCCGCGCTGGAGGAACTGGGTCGCATGGACCTGCCCTGGCCCAAACCGGTTCACCGTCCACGCGGCATCCCACCACCGTGGAAAGACCCTGGTTCGAGCCCGGGCGTCGGACCCCTGAAGGGCGCGGCCTCACCAGTTGCCAAGGCGCTCGCGGACGGCCCCAGAACCATGGACGAACTGGTCGCGGGCACAGGTCTGCCTCCCGGCATGGTGCAGGCCGCGATCCTTGACCTGGAAATCAACGGCAGCATCGCGCGGATTCCGGGCGGACTGTTCATGCTGGCGGCAGGGAATCGATGAAACCGGCTATCAGGTCGGCGGTGTATCCGGGTTGCTCCAGGGGAAACAGGTGGGTCCCTTCATCGACCTCGCACAACCGTGACGATGGCGCCAGCCGGACGAATTTCTCGGCGACTCCCTTCAGAAACGTGTCGGATCCTGCGCCCCGCACCACCAGGGCCGGCACCGTCAGTCCGCGGACCCAATTCCAGGAAAACGCCGGGGTCGTGGCAAAGACCCGCGCCTCCCATTCCTTGCTGTAACTCAGGGTAACGCCGCCTTCAGGATGGTCCTGGATTCCGGCGCTCACGTAGTCGTCGAGGCAGTCCGGTTCCAGGCGCGCGAACACCCGCTTCGAGGCCCACGACCTGCGGACCTCCGCCCTGGAAGCCCACCGATCCCGCCGATTGAGGGCGTCCCGCACCACGTAAACCCTGTTCACCTGACCGAACATCTTGGCCAGGCTCCAAAAGACCCCTCGCGCGCCGCCCAGGATCGTGGGGTCCAGCAGGATGATCCCACGGAACAGATCAGGGTCCATGGCCGAGGCGATCAATGTGGCGGCGCCTCCGACGCTGTGTCCGACGCCGACGATGCGGTGAAGTCCGCGAG
>JAADHL010000389.1 GCA_013151875.1 Deltaproteobacteria bacterium | reverse complement strand
ATCGGGCACGCGCTCAAGGTGCGCATCATCGCCGATCTCGACGACCGTATCCGGATGGTGATGGATCGGGACGGCGTGTCCAGCGATGCAGCCATGCGGTTCATCCAAAGGATCGACAAGGAAAGAATCAAGTGGGGCAAACAAACGTATGGTATCGACCCCGGCGATGCGTCGCTGTACGACCTGGTGCTTCATGTCAACAAGCTGACGGTCGATGACGCGGTGGACATCATCTGCCACACGGCCCGACTGGAACGCCTGCAGGCGACTGAAGAATCACGCCGGGCCATTGAAGACGCGGCGCTTGATGCCGCGGTCAAGGCGGCATTGGTCAAGGACTATCCGGATGTCGATATCCATTCCCAGGACGGCGTAGTCTTTGTCAACGCCAAGACGTCTGAATCCGAAGAGATGCATATGACCGAACGTATCGAGAAGATCGCCATGGCCTTGCCAGGGGTCAAGGAGGTCAAGGTTCAACTCCACTGGTTCGTCCCATTCGGCACCTGATCGAAGCTTCCGGCCTCCATTGAAGCCGTACAATCCCAAAAAAGGCGACGAAGCGCCCGCGAAGGTCATGCAGCGAGAAAGGGGGCCTTTGGTTCAAGACGCGGGTCAGATGAAAACCCAGCCGGCCAGGTCGACGAGTGGGCCGAACCAGATGCCGAAGAGGATGGTCGGGATGGCCAGAATCACAAGAACCACCGCCGCGAGGGCACCCACGGGCACCGGACGGGTGTCGGGGGACTTGTCGAGGAACATAACCCTCACGATCCGCGCATAGTAGAACAGGCTGATGAACGAGTTGGCAACACCGACAAGGGCCAGGATATAGAAGAAAGCGCTGCCCTGACTGAGGATCGCGTAAAACAGATAGAACTTGCCAGCGAACCCGGCCGTGGGCGGCAGGCCGACCAGCGAAAACAGGAAGATCGCCATCACGACGGCCGCTAACGGGGAGCGGCGTCCCAGGGACCTGAAGGCCGACACGTCATCCGACCCGAGCCTGGTCACCACCCGAGTGACCACCAGGAACGCGCCCAGGTTCATAAAAAGGTATATGACAAGATAAAAGAACACAGCCCTGAATCCAGTGTAATCCGGCGACGGTCCCATTATGGCTGGAATGGTCGCAACGCCCATCAGCAAATAGCCGGCGTGAGCGATGCTGGAGTAGGCCAGCAGGCGTTTGACGCTGGTCTGCTTGAGGGCCGACAGGTTCCCCACGGTCATGGTTGCCATGGACACCAGTCCGATCAATACCGCCAGACCATGGCCCAGCGAGGCGCCGGCATCGCCATCGATGCCGCCCAGAAGCAGGTCCATCAACCTCAGTGTGAGGGCGAACCCAGCGGCCTTGGGCGCCACCGAAAAGAAGGCGGTTATCGGCGTGGGAGCGCCCTGATACACATCCGGGCACCACATATGGAAGGGCACTGCCGCCATCTTGTAGCCAAGGCCCGCCAGGATCATGACCAGGGCCATCAGACCCAGGGGCTCGAAGCCGTGCCCGACCAGTACGGCACGCACGGCAGCCAGGGACGTGTCGCCCGCGATGCCGTACAACAGGGACATGCCGAACAGGGCCACGCCCGATGAAGCGGCACCGAAGATAACGTATTTCAGGGCCGCCTCGGAGGACCGCTGGTCCTCGCGCTTGAGCCCGGCAAGAACGTAGGACAGGATCCCAACGAACTCCATGGCCAGGTACATCATCAGCAGGTCGGCCGCGGCCGCCATGAAACACATGCCCATGACGCTGGCTGCGATCATGGCGGTCATGTCGCCGAAGTCGCGGGTGTCGACCTCGTCGGACCCGTATGCGAACACGATGGTCAGCAGTCCCGTCAACAGAAAGACCAGCCGAAACACGGCTACCATGCCGTCGGACACGATGTTTCCGTGAAAGGCCAGGACCGTGCCGTCGGGCCAGGATACACCCGCCGCAGTCGCCGCCAGTGCGGCGGCCATGCCGGCAATGCCAGCGGCGGCGAGGACCCCGCGCGTCCGCGTCGGTTTGAAAGAGCCCAGGGCCATGACCAGAGCCACCGTCACGCCCAGGATCCCTTCGGGAATCACGTAGGCCAGACTCGCGCCGTTTCCGAGCATCAACAAAGCTCCATCACATCGCCGCGGCGAGGACCAGGTCCTTGAGGGCGCCCAGGGACGCGCTCATCAGGTTCAGTACCGGCATGGGGTAGAAGCCCAGCACGATGACTATGATCGCCAGGGGCACGAGGGTCGCCCATTCCCGCCAGTTCAGGTCCGCGAACTGCGCGTATTCTTCTTTCTTCAGCGGCCCCAGGAACACGCGGTGGATCATCCACAGCACGTATCCCGCGGCCAGGATGACGCCCGACATCGAGATGATCGTGGCAACCCGATGCGTCTGGAAAGCGCCCAGGAACACCAGGGCCTCGCTGATAAAGCCGGACAGGCCGGGCAGGCCCAGGGCCGCAAGGAACGCCAGCCCCACAAACCCGGTGTATATGGGCATGACCTTCGCCAACCCGCCGAAGCCCTCCAGGTCCCTGTGGTGGGCCCGATCGTAGATTACGCCGACCAGGAGGAACATCATGCTGGTGATGGTCCCGTGGTTGAACATCTGCAAAACAGCGCCGTTCATGCCCTCCTGGGTAAACGACGACATGCCCAGCAGCACGAATCCCATGTGGCTGATCGACGAGTACGCGACCAGGCTCTTGAAGTCCTTCTGAGCCATGGCGCAGAAGGCGCCGTACACGATATTGATTGTTCCGAAGGCTGCCATGGCGCCGGCCGCCCACAACGTCTCGGACGGAAAGATCGGGTAGTTGATCCGAAGGATGCCGTAGGTACCCATCTTCAAAAGGACGCCGGCCAGAATGACCGAAACTGCCGTTGGCGCCTCGACGTGGGCGTCCGGAAGCCAGGTGTGGAACGGGAACATGGGAATCTTGATGGCGAAGCCGATGAAGAACAGCACCCACAGCATCTTGCCCGTAATGAACGACACCCATTCGAAATTCGTGTTGTAGGCGAAGTACATCATGTTGAACGTGTGATCGGCAGTCGTCCCATCCGCCAGCAGGAACTCACCGTGGCCGGCCGTCCCATAAATATACATGTACACGATGGCCAGCAGCATCAGCAGGCTGCCTGCCAGGGTGTAGAGGAAGAACTTGATGGCGGCGTATTCCTTGCGCGGGCCGCCCCAGATGCCGATCAGGAAGTACATCGGCAGCAGCATCAGTTCCCAGAACACGTAGAACAGGAAGAAGTCCAGGGCCACGAACACGCCCATCATGCCGGTTTCCAGCAACAGGATCAGCGCGTAGTAGCCGCGTTCCTTGACCTTGATGCCGGCCTGGGAGTTGTGAAGCGGCTCAACTGGCTTTTTGACAAGGAAAGAGGCCAGCACCGCGATGAACGAAACCAGCGCGGTAAGCAGGACCATGGGCACGGACACCCCGTCGATGCCCACGAAATACTCGATGTTGAATGCCTTTATCCAGACGATGTGATCGACGAACTGCAGCCCGTAGGCCCGTGGGTCCAGTGAAGGCGCCGCGGACTTGAGAGCGGCAATGTCCGGCACCAGATGGGTGTCGAAATTCAGGAAGACCTGAACGGCCAGCAGCAGCGGAACGGCCGCAGTGGCGACAGCGATGTACTTGAACGACTCCTTGAACCGCCCGGGCAGGAACACGATGATCGCGGCCCCGATCAGCGGAGAGAACGTCATCCAGGTCAGAACATGGTCAACCATCACAAACTCCGTCGACCCCTCATACCAGGAGGTAGAAAATCACCACCAGGCCCGATACACCCATGATGATCCCCGTCACGTAGGACTGTATCCGCCCCGTTTCCATGCGCCGGACCCTCTGCCCGGCCAGGATCGTAATATCCGCCAGCATGTTGACGGTCCCATCGACAAAAACCTTGTCGATTCCGCCGTTGATCCAGGAAACGATCTTCGTGGCGAATGCCGTGAAATTCACCGCGCCGTCTATGATCAGCTTGTCGAAACGGGCGGCGGCCCGGGTCAGCGCCAGGAAAGGCCGGATCACACCGGCCCAGTAGGCCTCATCCACGAAGTACTTGTTATAGACGACGTTGTGAAACCTGGCGCCGTACAGTTTCGCCTCGTCCTCTTGCGACTGGTACTTCCGATAAATACGCCAAGCCGCGAAGATGCCCGTCAGACCGAGTATCACGGCGAAACCCATCAGCACGTACTCGCCCGCGTGCGAGTGCAGGCCGTGTCCGTGCTCGGTCGCCTGTGATATCCAGGCCACGTGTGACGCGCCGACCGCGAACACGGGCTCCAGGAAATGCTCGAACCGATTGTCGCCGCCCAGGACCGCGGGCACGCCCACGAAACCGCCGACCAGGGCGAAGAATCCCAGGATGTAAAGCGGTATGGTCATCCGCTTGTATTCCCGCGCGTGTTCCAGTGTGTGCTTGTCCGCCCGGGGCTCCCCGAAAAATATCTGCAGGACCAGTCTGGTCATGTAGAAGGCGGTAAACAGGGCTGCAACGGCCCCCATGCCCCAGATCAGCCAGCCCGGCAAAAGGATGCTGCCGCTGTCGAACGACTTCCACAGGATCTCGTCCTTGCTGAAAAATCCGCTGGTTCCCGGAATCCCGGCGATGGCGATCGACGAAGCCAGGAATGTGATGAACGTGGCCGGAAGCACCTTGCGCAGCCCGCCCATGTCCTTCATTTCCTGCCTGTGGTGCATGGCATAGATGATGGACCCGGAGCCCAGGAACAGGCACGCCTTGAAAAAGGCGTGCGTCATCAGGTGGAAGATCCCGGCCGAGAACGCGCCCACGCCCACGCCTATGAACATGTATCCAAGCTGGCTGACCGTCGAATATGCAAGCACCTTCTTGATGTCAGTCTGGAAGAATCCGATTGTTGCCGCGAACAGGGCGGTCAGGGCGCCCACAAAGGCGACGACGGTCATTGCCATGGGCGAAAAGGCGAACAGGAAATTCAGGCGGGCCACCATGTACACACCAGCGGTCACCATTGTGGCCGCGTGGATCAGGGCGGACACCGGAGTAGGGCCGGCCATGGCATCAGGCAGCCACACGTACAAGGGGATCTGGGCGGATTTGCCGGTGGCGCCGGCAAAGAACAGGATGCAGGAAAGGGTTACGATCGGCACGCCGAAAACCGTCTTGGCCAGGAAGGCCGCGCGGAAGGCCGGGTCCGCCATCAGCGCTCCTATATCCCGGAACACCAGGGTGGGACCCATTTCGCCGTCGAAGGTATAGGTCCCGGCGTCAGACCACGTCCCCACCAGTCCCCACATGAGTATGGCCATGCCCGCGATGAACGCGAAGTCGCCGATGCGGTTGACCACGAAGGCCTTCATGCCCGCGGCAGCCTTGTCCACCTCGTCATAGTAATACGAGATCAGGAGGTAAGAGCACAGGCCGACGCCCTCCCATCCCACGAACATCATCAGGAACGAATCGCCCATGATCAGGAAAAGCATGGCGAACATGAAAAGGTTCATCCAGGCGAAGAAGCGCCAGTATGGCTTTTCATCCTGCATGTAACCTGTTGAAAAGACGTGAATCAGAGAGCCCACGAAAGTCACCACGAACAGCATCACGGCCGTCAGTCGGTCAACCGCGAACGTAAAAGGCAGGTTCAGGGCGTGAGAACCCCATTGGAACCCAATCCACTGCCACATTCTGTCGACGAGGACCACGTTCTCGTCGTGGCTGACGACCTGGAAGATGGCGAAAAAGGCAACCGCCAGCGATCCGAAAACAGGGATCAGGGCTATGGTGTGAACCGTCCATCGCCCTACCCTCTTCTGAAGCCTGGCCCCGAAGACGGCGTTGATAAAGAAACCTATCAACGGCAGCAGCGGGATCAGGAACAGGTAACCGGCCTGGATTTCAATCGCCTTGGCCGCTATTTCGGTTTCCGGTGTCATCAGGCTCCCCAAGCCCCGTCTCTAGAGTTTCATCTTCGATACCCTGTCAACGTCCACGGTCCGGTAGTGGTGGAATATCGCCAGCACGATGGCCAGGGCCACCACTGTTTCGGCCGCGGCAAGGGCTATCACCATCACGGCGAACGCATGGCCTTCCATGCCGCCGATTCCGTACCGCGAAAACGCGACCAGATTCACGTTGGAGGCATTCAGGATCAATTCTACGCCCAGCAGCACGCCGATGGCGTTGCGTCGGGTCGCCAGGTTGATAAGACCCAGCACGAACAGGATCGACGCCAGCGCCACGAAATGTGTCAACGTCACGTGCATCATGGAATCCTTGAAAACCTCTACTTCAATCCCTTTCTTCAGGCTTCAATTCGCGTCTGGCCATCATCAAAGCGCCCACCAGCACGGCCAAAAGGATCACGGAAAGAACCTCGAAGGGAAGCAGGTACCTCGACAGAAACTCGTTGCCGATCCCCTCGACGGTGGGGCCCGTAGCGTCCACCGGCGCCATCGGCAGCGGCGACGAAATCACGGCGTACAGGATGACCGCCAGCAGCACCAGGCCCGCCGGCACCGCCACCATCCAGTTGACGGAAAGGTTCGACACCTCGATGTCATCGATACGCCTGGTCAGGAACACCCCGAACAGGAATAGAATCAGCACGCCGCCCACATACACGATGATCTGGGTGACGGCAACGAAATCGGCGTCCAGGAGCCCATAAATACAAGCGACCGACAGCAGCGTGCCCATGAGGCCCAGGGCGGCGTGGACGAGGCTGCGGTGGAACGTGACCATCAGGCCGAATCCCACCGTGAGGAAGGCAAAGGCCCAGAACAGGGCATCTTTCAGCGTCAGCGCGTCCATCACCTGTCAGTCTCCGGCGCGATTATGTCCAGGCTGGCGAACAGGGCGACCAGGTCCGCGATCATCATCCCAGGGGCCAGCTTTTCCACTATGGAAAACGCATTGAACGAACCCGTGCGTATATGGATCCGGTGGGGATTCACCGTCCCGTTGGACATCACGTAAGTAAACAAATCGCCGCGGGCACCCTCGACCCTGCTGTGAGCCGACGCGCCTTTTTCGGGTTTGATTTTTTTGGGGACCTTGCCCATTATCGGCCCCATCGGCATACGCTCGATCGCCTGCCTGATCAGGCGCACCGACTGAAGCATTTCTTCGATGCGCAACCAGAATCGGTCGTAGACGTCGCCTACTTCACCCTTGATTCCGCGGCCCACGCAGACATCGAAGTCCAGTTCGGGGTACACGCCGTAGGGGTGGTCCCGGCGTACGTCGAAATCAACGCCGCTGGCCCTGAGGTTCGGCCCGATCAGACCGTATCCGACGGCATCCTCGGGCGTGATCGTGCCGACTCCAGCGCATCGTTTGATGAAGATTTCGTTGAAGCTGATCAGGTTGTTGAATTCTTGAACGAACACCTCGAATCCGTCCAGGAACTCGAGTATCTTTATCTTGAGGCCAGGGGTCAGATCGAAGGATACCCCGCCTATCCGCATGTAGTTGTAGGTCAGGCGCGCGCCGCACCACTCCTCGATGATGTCGTTTATCTTTTCTCGTTCGCGGATGCCATGCAGAAACGGCGTGTAAGCCCCCAGATCCATGGTCACCGAGCCGATACAGATGATATGGCTGGCAATCCGGTTCAGTTCGTCGGCCACCACCCTCAGGTATTCCGCCCTTGGGGGCACTTCAACACCGAGCAGCCTTTCCACCGCCATTGCGTAACCGTGGTTCACGAACATGGCGCCCAGGTAGTCCACGCGGTCCGTGTAGGGCATGAACCCCTGCCAGGGGATGCTCTCGCCGATCTTTTCTATGCCGCGGTGCAGGTAACCGAGGTCCGCGCTGAGGCAGCGGATCACCTCGCTGTCCATGGACAGAATCATCCGCAGAACCCCATGGGTGGACGGGTGGTGCGGCCCCATGTTCAGGATCATTTCCCCGTCTTCTTCCACGAGATGCACGTTCGGTTCGCAGATGGCGTCCACGCCCTTCATCCTCAAAGTTGTTTCGAATCCCGGATCAGGTCCAGGAAACTACCTCTGGTCGTCTCGAATCCCAGTGCCGTCGGTCCTTCCTTCCAGTCCTTGCGCAGCGGATGGCCCTCCCACTCCTCGGGCAGCAGGATGCGTCTCAGGTCGGGGTGGCCGTCGAAACGGATGCCCAGCAGGTCCCATGCCTCCCGTTCATTCCAGTCGGCGGTCGGGTACAGCCCGGCCAGCGAAGGCACCACAGGGCCCTCTCGCGGCAGGTCCACGCGAATCACAATCGTGTGTCGATGTTTATAAGAATAGAAATGGTACTCGACCCTCAGGTCGTCCACTCCTTCCTCCAGGCCCATGAGGTCCATCCCTGTCACGGCCATCAGGAAGTCGAAAGACATTTCAGGGTCATCCCGAAGAAAGGCCGCGACATCGGTCAGCGTTGCGGGGGCCACCTTCACGTACGGATCAATGGCCTCGACGTCGCTTTCGATGACCGCATCGGGAAAGGAATCCCTCAGCCTGTCGATGAGACGTGCGGCCTCCATCACCACCTCTTGAGATCCTTGATCCAGCGCAGGTCGCCCTTGAGCCACACGTACACCAGGGCAGCCAGCAGGATCAGCACGAACATCGTTATCTCGGCCAGGGCGACCACCCCCCTGCCGGCGTTCACCCATTCCTGGAGGACCACCGCCACGGGCAGAATCAGGGCGATCTCGACGTCGAAAATCACGAACACCAGCGCAATGAGGTAGAACCTGGGGTTGTAATTGAACCAGGCTTCGCTGATCGGCTCTTCACCGCACTCGTAGGGCATGTCCTTGAGGGGGGTGTGGGCCACCTTGGGCCTGAAGAAACGGCCCAAAAACAGCGCAACGAAGACGAAGCCCGCGATGACGGCGGCAAAGACCGCCACTGGAAGCAACCCGGTCTCCAAAACACCCACCTCCAAGGCGCCGACGCATGGGCGCCGGATTCGGGGCGTAAACTAAGCTACCGACCCCACGGGTGTCAAGGATAAATAGGGGTTTTGGGCAATCTGCGCCGTAAGCAGATTACTTATCGCGATACCAACTTGCGGAAACGCCGGTCAAATCCTTACAATGCTTCCGCCTTTGGGAGGAGAAAGACAAATGAAGCGGATATCCATTTCGACACTGACGGTGCTTGCGGTTGCGGTTTTCGCGGTCGGGACGGCGGGTTGCGGCGACAGCGGGATTGCCGGGGGCAGCGACGTAATCGGCGACGCGACATCCGACGTCATGACCGATGCATCCACCGACACCATTGAACAGGACGTAGCCGGTACGGACGGCGGAAGGGACTCGGTTCAGACCGACACCACCGTTGACTTCATCCTGGTGGACGGCATGATCTGCCGACCCGGCGATACCCAGTGTTTCGGATCCAATTTCCTTGAATGCAGCGACGACGGCATGGATTGGATTTCCACCCCCTGCGAAGGCGGGGCATCATGCACCCCCGATGGTTGCAAGCAGACCGAGTGCGAGCCCAACCGGCCGTCATGCGACGAAAACGGCGACGCGGTCGTGTGCCTGCCCGACGGTTCCGGATATGGACCGCCGACCAAATGCGGGGAAGGTTCGTTCTGCACTGATGGGATCTGTATCCAGAAAAACTGCAACAATGGGGATAAACAGTGCGCGGGCACAACCATTCTGAATTGCGTGGACGACGAATGGGCCGGGACCCCTTGCCCGGAAGGCTGGATCTGCTTCAAGGAGCAGTGCGTTGAGTGCTTTGCCGACGAACACTGCCAGGAAGGCATGGCGTGCATCGACGGAATCTGCACGACGCCTCCACTGCTAGTGACAACCCTCGGACTTCCGGACGGACAGGTGGGCGCCGCCTATGCTGCAACGCTGGAGGCCAAGGGAGGCGACGGAGATTACACCTGGACGATTGCTTCGGGTGACCTGCCCGGCGGCCTTGACATCATCACGGACGGAACCATCGCGGGCACACCCGAAGCCAAGGGCGATTTCCCGTTCACCGTCAAGGTCGAGGACGGCGGCGGCGCGACAGCCACCGCCGATTTCTCGATAACCATCTACGATACCGGCCTGGTCATACTGTCAAAATCCCCACTTCCATCGGCAACCGAAGGTGAGGACTATTCGTTCCAGTTCAAGGCATCCGGAGGCACGACCCCCTATGGCTGGATGATCCTGAACGGCGCCCTTCCCGCGGGCCTGAACCTGCTGTCCGACGGGGCGCTTGCGGGCATGCCGACGAATGCCCACGGCGTATTCGACTTCAAGGTCAGGGCCGTTGACGCGGGCGACCCCATTGCCTTTGCCGCCAAGGAATTCCAACTCGAAGTGAAGGTTGCCCCACTGGTCATCATCGGCGATCAGGAAATCAACCTGTTCCTGACCAAGGCGATAATCCTGCCCCTGATCACGGTGGTTCAAGGCATTCCCATCCCGTACAACACGCAGTTGAAGGCCAAAGGCGGGATCAAGCCCTACCACTGGGCCGAATCTCAACTTTCAGGACTCATATCCGGTTTCATCCCGAATGCCGGCATCCCTGACGGCCTGACCCTGGCGGACAACGGCAAACTTTCCGGGGCGGTCACTGATACGTCGCAGGTATTCGAGCTGAAAATCCCCTTCCTGAACTACACGCTCAAGGGCTTCTTCTTCATGGCCGAAGTCAAGGATTCCCAGGACCCGCAGGACAGCGACCAGGCCATTTTCCTGATCCCGACGGTGCCCATCGATTTCGGCGGTCTGGGTCTGTAGGCTATCGGGATTTCGGCCCGCTCATGGCCCGTCGGACCAGCCGTCCCACCAATTCACTGAAACCAATGCCCGCTGCTTCAGCGGCTTTCGGAAACAGGGAAACCTCGGTAAGCCCTGGTATCGAGTTGGTTTCCAGGGCCCACACCCCTTCATCATCCACCATGAAATCGGTCCGTGAGAACCCGGACAACATGAGCGCGCGGTGGGCCATAACGGCAAGCTCGCCGACCCGAGCGGCCAGGGAATCAGGAATGTCCGCCGGGCAGATTTCGTCGGCCTGAGTGACCCCAAGCCCGTACTTGGATTTTTGATCAAAGAATTTCGATTCGTCGCTGGGGATGATCTCGATGACGGGGAGAGCCTCAGGCTCGCCGGTATCGGGGTCCTCCAGCACGGACACGGTCATTTCACGACCGGGATGAAATGCCTCCAACATGACACCGCCAAAGCCGCGCGCATCCTGGACCAGCCGCTCCAGTTCGTCAGGGTTCCCGGCTATTCCAACCCCCAGGCTTGACCCCAGGCGAGTTGTCTTGACCACGCAGGGAAGACCTATCCGGTCCTCCACGCGTTCCACGAGGCCATCCGTGTCCTCGGCAGTATCCAGGGCTCCTTCCAGCACGGCATCCGGCGTGGGAATGCCCGCGTCACGGAAAATGGTCTTGGTCAGCCATTTATCCATGGATACCGCCGACCCGGTCACGTCGGAGCCTACATGAGGGATATGCATGAGGTCGCACAAGGCCTGCACCCTGCCGTCCTCACCGAAGGTTCCGTGCATGGCGATGAAGGCGCAAGCCGGGTTCATGGACGCCATCTTGTAGACGGCCTCGCCGATGCCCACAGAGTGCGTGAATCGCGTGGGGTCTTCCGGGGGTGGAAAACCAAACGACCCGTCCTGGCCGATCAGCACCGGCATCGCCTGAAAACCAGCGGACGGTAGATTCCTTATCACGGCGGCGCCGGACTTCAACGATATGTCGTGCTCGCCCGACTCACCCCCAATGAACACAATGACAAGCGGCTTTCGTGACTCAACATCACTCATGGCACTCCTCGACCGAGACGACGTGTTCAGGCCATGGACTGGAGATTGATCTCTCCCTCCACGGACCTCTGCACGACCACGGCGCCGCGTTTGACCACCTTCGACACCAAAGACCCCCCATACTCGTAGAAAGGCTCGCTGGGGTCATCGGTATGGAACACCACCAGGTCTCCCAGGAATCCTGGGGCAAGCCTTCCGATCCTGTCCTCC
>JAADHL010000224.1:8421-26226 GCA_013151875.1 Deltaproteobacteria bacterium | reverse complement strand
AGCCCGCGGCTCCGACACACACCTCCTTGGAGCCCTTGCACACCCCTGTCTGGTTGGGACAGAGTTCGCCCTCGCCGATGTCCGGCGTCTCGTCTGTCTGACCGTCGCAGTCGTTGTCCTTGCCGTCGCAGACCTCGTCAGGGGTGGAAGTGCATTGACCGCAGGCATTCACCGAGCAGCACTTGCCCCCCTCGCATCCGCCCCCGACGCAGTCCGACCCAGTCTTGCATTTTCGTCCGTCCTGGCACTTGGGGCACTCACCGCCGCCGCAGTCCACGTCCGACTCGGGGCCGTTCATCTGGCCGTCGCCGCAACTGGTGCAGAGGTTGGCGGTGCAACGCCCCGACCCGCAGTCGTCCCCGTCCTTGCACCCGTTCCCGTCCGGGCAGGGCTGGCAGTTTCCACCGCAATCGACGTCGGTTTCATCCTGGTTCAGGGAACCGTCGTTGCAGGTAGGTTTTTCACACACGCCAAAGGCGCAGTTCAGCGACAGGCAGTCCGGGTGATCCATGCAATATTTGCCGTTGGCGCAACCGGGACAATCGTCACCGCCGCAGTCCACGTCGGTCTCGCCCGGGTCCTGTTTCAGGTTGGTGCAGGTCTTGGGCGTCCCGCATGTTTCCCCATCGCAGACGTTGGACTTGCAGTCCTTCGGTTTGTCGCAGGACTGGCCGAACAGGCACTTGTCGGGACACGAGCCGCCGCAATCCACGTCGGTTTCGTCCTGGTTCTTTATGAAATCGCTGCACGACGGACCCTGGTAGCAGGCCCCATCCACGCAGTCCTGACCCCCTGGGCATCCGCCGCAGGAACCCCCGCATCCGTCACCACCGCACTGCTTGCCCGCGCAATCCGGCGTGCACACGGCGCAGACGAAGTCGGTACAGACCTGCCCGGTCGGACACCCACCGCAGGAACCCCCGCACCCATCGCTTCCGCATTGCTTGCCGCCGCAGTCGGGCGAGCACCCGATACAGATCGCAGTGATCGGGTTGCAAACCTGGCCCGGCAGGCACTGGCCGCAGAAACCGCCGCATCCGTCGTCCCCACACTGCCTGCCCAGGCAATCGGGAACACAGACCTGGTCGCCCCCCGGCAGATCACCGCCGCCAAAATCGGCGCCGCCTTCCCCGGAAGAGCATCCAACTGCCATCATCATCAGGGACGGCACACTGAGGCACAGCACACAGATGCCCTGCAACGTCTTCATACTTCGTCTCCTGCTCTCCGGACCCACGCGCATGTCAAAAAAACCGGACAACCCTAATCAATCTTTTTGCCGATCAAAATACACGGCGCATCCGGCGGCACGGGATGCCCGCGGAATCGACAGGGTCGCCAAGAGGCACGTACCCCAACACCTCGAAACGGGGGACGTCCTGCTCGATGACCTCCAGCATCAGTTCCGTTCGGCCTTTGGCGCGCGCCAGCTCTTCCAGGGACCTCACCAGACGACGCGCAACGCCCTCGTCCCTGCGTGCGGGGCTCAAGGCTATTCGGTCCGCCAGCATCTTTTCAGGCTCGATGCGCAGACGGGCGGTCCCCACCGGGCGCGGACCCGCCAGCACCAGGAAGTGAAAGAAGTCGTCGTCCGACGCCTCCCACGCCGCCACGGCATCGCCCCCAAGCCCATCCACGAAGACCTCGCGCCGGATCCTCCGGCAGGCGGCCAGGTCCTCTTCGGTGGAAACCCGCCTCACTTGAACAGCGGTTTCGAGCCAGCTCTCAAAGACGATTTCAGGCTCGCCGTCGCGAAACGTCAATTCCAGATAGTCGCGAAACCCGGGTTCCAGGCGCCATGTTTCCAGGCGCTTCATGATCGGGGCCCAGGTCCCCGTGTCCACGAAGGTCAGGCCCTTGCGCAGGGGCAGCAGGCGGGGCTTGTGGGTGTGGCCCATGGTGACCACGCGCACGTCCAGCAGGTCGGCGATCCGGCGCGCGATGTCCGGGATCCCGCGCTCGTAGGTGGACAGGGATTCGCCCGATACCGCGCTTTCATAGATGAAGTAAATCAACGGGAAGGCGGTCAATGGGACCATCAGCTTGATCCACAGCGGTATCGGGACCAGGGCCAGGGCGATGGTGCCACCGGTCATCAGCAGGGCCATCAGGACCCTGTCCAGCCAGAATTCACGGATCACGCGAAAGACGCGATCCGTGATCGGACGTCGCTCCAGGGATTCGAGCGCGTTCAAGACGCCCAAGTTCAGGCCGAACCTCGCCGCGATTGCCGCCCGCTCCCCGTCGCAATCAGGGGGATTGCGTCGCTGGCGTTGTTTGATCCGTATCAACCGCCCCAGGGAAACCAGGCTGCCGGCGAACCAGTTCCTTGCCAGGGAACGCCTGGTGAAGGCATAGAATTTCAGCCAGTGGGTCAGGTACTGAAATGCGTTCAGGATGAAATCCGTGGCATGGGGATTGAAGAAGCCCATGCGGTTGGTAAGGTGTCGTCCGGACAGGTTGCCCATGGGCAGGGCCACGGCCGGGCCGCCGGGGGTGTCGATCAGGGGGCACAACAGGGTGCGGAACGAACTGTAGTAGTCGTACTGCTGACCGTGCTCCACGTAGATTTCGCCCTCAACGTAATAGAACCAGGGCTCGAACCGGATGGCCTCATCCGGCACGGGTCCGATGGCATCCCGTATGGCTTTCTGCACGGACGGAAAGTGGACCTCGCGGTCGTGATTGCCCATCAAAAAGACCATGCGGTGCCCCTTTTGCAGGAAGCCGGCCAGGGCCCGCAGGAACACTGGGTGGGCGGCCAGTATCAGCCGGGTCTTCCACACCGAGCGTTCCTCGGTGGGTTCGAGTCCGGTGCGATGCTCAGACCGGCTTACCGGCCAGGGGGCCGGGTCCGGCACCGCGGTCACGATGTCGAAATCCAGTATGTCGCCGTTGAGTATCAGGGTCAGGGAATCCCCTGGCCTCGAACGGGAAACAAAACGCCCCAGCAGGTCATCGAACGCATCATCAAAGAAATACCTGGAGTGTTTGTACGCCTTCCAACCATCGGCGTGGTCCTCGGCGTCCGCTAGATGCAGGTCGGACACGACCAGATAACGATTACCCATAAACCGGAAACCCTATTGAAACTCCGCAATCACTGGGACGTGATCCGAGGGTTTGGCGCCCTTGCGCTCGTTACGATCGATCACGACGTCCGTGCAGCGCGCGTCGAGGCCCGGCGTGCACAGGATCAGGTCGATCCTCAGCCCGAGGTTCTTCGGGAATGCCAGCCTGCGGTAGTCCCACCACGAGTAGAGTCCCGCTTCTTCACGGTGCTTTCTGAGGGAATCGGCAAGACCCAGGCCCATGATCCGGCCCAGCAGCCCGCGAACCTCGGGATTGTAGAGCACGGTGCCCTCCCAGGCGGCCGGGTCGTGGGCGTCCCTCTCCTCGGGCACGATGTTGAAGTCCCCGCAAAGGGCCAGGTGGGCTTCAGGCACCCCAGCGGCCTCGAGGTACCCGATCAGGCGGTCCAGCCAGGCCAGCTTGTACGCGTACTTGTCCGATCCCACCTCGGAACCGTTCGGCACGTAGGCCGAAACGACCCTGACATCCTCGACGGTGGCCGCAATCAGCCGGGCCTGGGGGTCGTCCACGCCGTCGTCGAGGCCGCGCAGTACGTCGATCGGCTCGGTGCGCGACAGGATGGCCACCCCGTTGAAACCCTTCTGGCCATACACGGCAGCGTGATACCCCGCCTCCTCAATCGGTTGGAATGGAAACTGCTCGTCCACGCACTTGATTTCCTGCAGGCAGACCGCGTCCGGTTGCGCGCGCACAAGCCAGTCCACCAGCCGTTCCAACCTGGCCCTGACCCCGTTTATATTCCACGTCGCGATTTTCATGGCGGACATTGTACCAGTGAACGCTTCGGTTGACAGAACCCCGGACGCTGCTTACCTTGTCTCGGGCTCTTGCCGGAGACTGAAAGTGGCCTGGGAATACAGCGATAAGACAAAGGAACTCTTCATGAACGCGGTCCAGGGAAAGGACAGCGCTCACCTGGGGGAGATCACGGACCCGGACGGGATCGGCGAGCACGGCTCCATCGCGTGCGGCGACGCGATGAAGTTCATGTTCAGGGTGGAACGGCATCCCACGGATCCCTTGAAGGACGTGATCGTCGAGGCAAAATACCTGACGTTCGGATGCACCTCGGCCATCGCGTCCTCGGAGGCTTTGTGCGCAATCATCGAGGGCGGACGGTACACGCCCATCCAGGCTCTGGAGATCGACAACGCCGCCATCGTCAAGTTCCTGGAGGGCCTGCCTTCCCAGAAAATCCACTGCAGCGTGATGGGGGCGGAGGCCCTGGAGGCCGCGGTGTTCAACTGGGCTCAGAACCGTGGCGTGGACCTGCGGGAACTGGGTGTGGACATCCACCCCCACGAGCAGGAAGAGGGTCGCATCGTGTGCAAGTGCTTTTCGATGACCGAGCCCTATCTGCGCCGCAAGATAAAGGAACTGAATCTGAGGACCATATCGGAGATCACGGACGCGGTGAAGGCGGGCGGCGCATGCGCTACCTGCCACCACGCGCCCGGCGGGCTCCAGGACCTGCTGGACTCGATATGGGGCACCGCCGACGGGGCCGGAAAGTCCATAAGCACCGCGCATGCCGCGGACGGCGCCGATGAGGAAGGCCGGCTCTCCCCCTACCAGTTCGCGAAAAAGGTGGAAACGCTCGTGGACAGCACCGTGCGTCCCATGCTCCAGAAGGACGGCGGCGACATCGAAATCGTGGATATCAAGGACCTGTTGGTCTACGTCCACCTGACCGGGGCGTGCGCTGGGTGCGTGGGCGCCGGTATGACGCTGAAGATGATGGTCGAGCAATCGTTGAAGGACAACGTGGACGAAAAGATCCGCGTCATCGCCGTCTGAGAAGGTAAGAGCAGTGAAAACAATCTACCTGGACAACAACGCCACGACGCCGGTGGCGCCAGAGGTGTTCGAGGCCTTGACCCCCTTCCTGAAGGACCAGTACTTCAACCCGAGTTCCATGTATGAAAGGGCGCGCGGGGTCAGCGACGCGCTCAAGAAGGCCAAGCGCACCATCGCAAATTTCCTGGGCGTGGGCAACGTGACCCAGATCCTGCCGACGTCCTGCGCCACGGAAAGCAACAACGCGGCCATCTACGGCGCGGCCAGGGCCAACCCGGGGCGCCGACACATCATCACCACTTCCGTGGAGCATCCGGCCGTGCTGGAGGTGTGCAAGGACCTCCAGAGGCAGGGCTATGAGGTGGATTTCCTGCCGGTGGACCGCAAGGGAAACCTCGACGTGCGGACCTTCATCAGGGCGCTGAGGCCGGATACGCTTTTGGTGTCCATCATGCACGCCAACAACGAAACCGGCGTCATCTTCCCGGTGGATGAACTCGCCCGCCTCACAAAGGAAACGGACCCTTCCATCCTCTTTCACACCGACGCCACCCAAACGGCCGGGAAACTGCCCATAAACCTCAAGGGGTCGTTCAGGCACGTGGACATGCTGTCGTTTTCGGGCCACAAGCTGCACGCCCCCAAGGGGGTCGGCGCCCTTTTCGTGCGGCGCGGCACCCCGGTCAGGCCCTACCTGATCGGGGGACACCAGGAAGGCGGCCGGCGCGCGGGGACCGAAAACGTGGCTTTCATCGTGGGCCTGGCCCGCGCTTGCGAACTCGCCATCGAGCACCGTGACGATGAGGACCGGATCCGCGCCATGCGGGACAGGTTGGAGAAGTCCCTTCAGGAGGCTATTCCCTACCTGGAGGTCCAAGGGCGCGCCCAGGCTGCCCAACACGACCAACGTGGCGGTCCACTACATCGAGGGCGAAGGCATGCTCTACCAGTTGGACGCGGCCGGTATCTGCGCGTCCAGCGGGTCCGCGTGCACGTCCGGGTCCCTGGAGCCGTCCCATGTTCTGCGCGCAATGGACGTGCCTTTTACCGCGATGCACGGCTCGATAAGATTCAGCCTCAGCCGGTACAATACGGACGAGGACATCGACGAAGTGATCCGCGTTTTCCCCGAAATCGTGACCAGCCTGAGAAAGCTTTCGCCCTACTGGGACAACGAAAAGGGTTGTCCCACCGGAAAGATCTGATGGACCCGAAGTTCTGTCAGCAGTGCGGAGGCCCCTTGGAACGCCGCGAGATCGCGGGGCGTGAGAGATGGGCCTGCGCGTCCGAAGGCTGCGGCTGGGTGCTGTGGGGCAATCCGACCCCAGTGCTGGCCGCGCTCATCGAACACGACGACGCAGTGCTCCTGGTGCGCAACCGGGAGTGGCCCGAAAAGATGTTCGGCCTGCTGACCGGGTTCATGGAAAGCGGCGAGACCCCGAAGGAGGGCATCCTGCGCGAGATCCGCGAGGAAGTGGGCCTCGACGCCGAGGTCGTCGGGCTCATCGGAGTCTATTCTTTCGACATGATGAACCAGGTGATCCTGGCCTATCACTGCCGCGCCGAGGGCGACATAAAGCTTGGCGACGAGCTGGCCGGGGTGAGGCACATCCCCGCCGACCGCCTGCGTCCCTGGCCCATGGGCACGGGAAAGGCGGTCAGCGACTGGCTCGCAGCACGTAAACAGCCGGATTGATGGAGTAAATAAATGCCGACCCAAAACGAGCTTGAAGAAGGAATGAAGGCCCCGGCGTTCACGGCCGAATCCAGCGACGGGGGCGAGGTGTCCCTGGGCGACTTCAAGGGCAAAAACGTGGTTCTGTACTTCTACCCGAAAGACAATACCCCGGGCTGCACCCGCGAGGCCTGCGGGTTCAGGGACGCGAACGCCGAATTGAAGAAGCTGGGCACGGTTGTCCTGGGCGTAAGCAAGGACAGCCTCAAGGCCCATGACAAGTTCATCGGCAAGTACGACCTGAACTTCCCCCTTCTGTCCGACCCGGAAAAAACGATGCACAAGGCCTACGGCGCCTGGGGCAAGAAAAAGATGTACGGAAAGCTCCTCGATGGTGTCATCCGATCCACATTCCTGATCGACGGCGAGGGCACCGTGCGCAAAATCTGGCGCAACGTCAAGGTCAACGGCCACGTGGAAAAGGTGCTGGAGGCCGTCAAGTCCCTCAACTGAAAAAAGGTGACAGTCACCTTGTGATCTCGGCTAAACCTACCGCCGCTCGCTGCCGATAAACATAGATACCGATGCTTTCGTGGAGCGGACCGCCCGCACGAACATGCGGAGGAGGTACGTGAAAAAGACCTTACAGGAACTGGTCGCCAGCCGCCCGCTCAACCTGGCGATCCTGTTTGGCCTGGTATGCATCTACTTTGCCCTGCCGGTACCGGGCCTCACCGAGGAACACTATTTCATCCCGTTGATAAGAGAGCTGAACCACGATTTTCTGAAGAATGACTGGACATTTTCCACGACCTTCCCAGACCGATGGACCTTTGACGCCATATTCGCCCTTCCAGCGGCCCTGCTGCCTCTGCCCGTGCTTGGCTGGTCGGGCCGGATCCTGTGCTGGATGCTGATACTGACAGCCCTGTATAGGCTGGGGTCACGCCTGAAGGTCCCAACCCCTCTGGTAACAATGGCGGTCCTGCTGTGGATCGTGTTTGGACAGTCCCTGTTCGGCGGCGAGATGATGCTTGGCATGTTCGAGGCCAAATCCCTGGCCTACGGCCTGCTGTTGCACGGCATCATAGAAATAATTGATCAGCGCTGGAACAGGGCGGCGATCCTTTGGGGATTGACTGTGACCATCCACCCCGCGATAGGCATGGTGGCCATGGCCGCCATGGCAGCGGCGATGTTCGCGCTGGGTCTATTCAAGCGCGAAATGGCACGACCGGCGATATTTGGGCTGCTCGTCGCCGCGCCCGGACTGGTCCAGGCCCTGCTTATGATGGCCGCCAGCGGACCAGCCTCGAACGCGGACTGGCAGTTTGTCGGCGCAACATTCATGAAACTGCACTTCGACCCGACGGAATTCACGCGGGGCCAAGTGTTGGTGACGATTATGGCGTTCGCGTTCATCCTGGTCTGGGCACGACGCAACAGGAGCAATTCCGCGCTCGCCCTTGTCGCGACCTTCCTGGCCTTCCTGTTCGTGCCGGTGATCGTCGGTTTCCTGGCCTTTTTCATCGGGGAATACAGGGTGATGGTAATCACCCCTTTCAGGCTGTTTCCCGTGTTCGCTCTGCTGTTGTTCTTTATGAGCGTGGCATCCGCGGTCGCATCGCCTGCCGGTAGACGCCCCGGCCCCTGGTTGTCCGCGTTCCTGGTAGTCACGCTTCTAGGTTTTCCTTCCATGTTCCGTGCGTTCCGGACCCACCGTTCCAACCTGGAACACGTTTGGGCGCGTCGTGACGACGACATGAGTCGGTCGTTCGACTGGATCAACGACCACGTGCCGAAAGGGGCGGTAGGGATAATGCCTCCATGGAGGGGCGATGCCGCTTTCAGGGCCCGTCGAGCCGAGGTCGTGCAGTGGGCCATGCCCAGGTACGACCACCTTTCCGAGTGGCGAAAAAGGGCCGAGGCCCTCATGGGAGGGGTGCCCAGATGGGTCATTGATCGCCGAGTCCGGGACACTGGCGTGGTGTGGAAGATCATGAAGGACAGATATTACAGCTTACGGCCGCTGGAAGTGCTGTCGATCGCCCGGAAGTACGGCGCCTCTTTCTTCGTGACCGATCGCGACTATCCCTTCCCGCTCATGTTCCGGCAGGGAAAGGGGCGCGTATACGACGTGGGTTCCAGAATCGGAAACACGGCAATCAGCCAAGACCGAGGTCTTTCCCTGCTACAGTCAATCCCCGACCGAGGTTAATTTTTCAAGCCGGAAACCACGCCTCGAAATCAACCTGGGAAAGGGCGATGAGTACAATCAATCCCCGACCGAGGTTAATTTTTCAAGCCGGAAATCGCGCCTCGAAATCAACCTGGGAGGTTGATTTGCTAGTTGCACTCACAGTTGGTCCAGGTCTGGAATCCGCTTTCACCGGAGTGGGTGTAGCACCCGTCGGGGCAGTCGTACAGCCACAAAAGGCCGCCTTCGCAGGTCGCGCAGCAACTGTAACAGGCGTTGTTCAAGCAGACATCCACGTAGTCACCGGCCCCTATACAGGCATCAGGCGTGGTTCCCGTCCCCGGGTCCTTTCCCGGCGTGTCGCACGCCGAAGCGCCGGTCCCCGAGTCGGACGCGGCTGCCTGGCTGCACCAGTCCCGGCACGCCGATTCCTTGTCGAAGAAGACGGCATAGTACTGCTTGTATCCGGAGTTGATGCACTGCATGGTGGCACCGGCGTCGAAGTCGGTTGACGAAGGGTCCCCCGGATACTGGATGCATCCCCAATGATATTCGGCCTCGCTACCCACGGTCCGACACCCGATCCAGACGCCTTCGGATTCACCGACCTCCACTTCGGGCCAGACGTTGCCGTGGCGGTCCACCACCTGGACCACGATAACGTCGTCCGCCTTTATGCGTCCGTCCTTGAACGACTCCTTCGGCTCCCCGTCCCAGGACACCGAACCCAGTTTCTCGAACGAGCCGACCTCCGTCCGCCTGAACACGCGGAACTCCCTTATCATCTCGTCGGGGATGTTCCCGATTTCCGCGGTGCTGAACTCGACCCTGCCCGCCTCCGGACTGAACACGAAGGGTGGGACCAGGACGTAATAGGCGAAATCGAACTTTTCCCAGTTGGTGAAGCTTGTGTTGACGATGATCTGGGTGAACCCGTTGCAGGCCTGACCCTTGCCGCAATTCTTCACCACCATGGGTTTGCCGGAGTGATCCTCCAGCGGATTTTTTCCCTCGAATGCCTGATTCGTGTTGCCGATCACGTCCCAGGTGAAGGTCTCCAGGAAGGAGGATGCGGCCGGGATGGAGTCGATGACGAGCAACGCCGCCTCGTTCGTTGACACACGCAGTTCCACGTACGCCGCGCCCAGCTTCGCCAGGGAACGCTTTACGCGCACATAGGTCGTGACGTTGTCCAGACGGTTGGCGGCGGGCAGCAAACCCTGGGATGTCATGTAGGAAAACAGGAGGGACGCCACGGACGCATTCATTTTATCCATGTCCCCAGGCCGCCTTACCAGGTCCTGCGCGTATTGTTCGAAGGCCGAACCAAGGCCGGCCTCACCGTCGGCCTTGCGTATGGCGCGGTCCAGGACGACGAGAGCGATGGATTTGGAGTCATCGGAGAGGGCGTCGGATATCACGTCGTTTCCGTATTTCAAGGCCACCCACTCCAGGAAATGGGCCGCGGCGTAGTAGGCGAACCTATCTGACGCCGTCAGTCCCACGCTCAGGTAGTTGGGACTCTCGTCAACCCCGTACTGCTCGGCCTTCAGGGCGCCGGCAAGCCCGGCGGTCATGACGCCGTAGTAGTTCGCCGTGGCCTCGATGAACCACTTGTTCCACCTGAAAACCCAGTTCACGACGTTGGAGGCGATCCCGCCGATGTAGTACTGCCCCTGGAACACATGGGTCAGTTCATGGCCTACCACGCCTTTCATGTCCTGGTAGTCCTTGATCCGGTCGCTGGAAAGCTTCATGGGGCCGCCGATGGGGCTCTCGCCCGCGCTGTTGATCCGATAGACCCAGACCTGCCTCTGGTTGATCGTCAGTGGCTGGAACAGCTTTCCGGACGGTCCCTCGATCGCAAGCATGGCGTTGTACGCGGAGTTCAAAGCGGCATGGAGATCCTCAACGAAGTCCGGGACGTCCGGATCTACGGCATTTCCCGACTTGCTGTTCCAGGTCGCATCGTCCGGCACGCTGTGCTTGCCGTGAAGGCCCGGCGGGTAGTACTTGACGATGAAGGCGGAGTCCGGCGATGTGGCCTGGACCCCCTTGGTAAAGTAGACGTGGCGCACCCGGTACCTGCCCTTGTGGGTTTGAGCCGTAAGGGCGCCACTCACGGTGTTGTGCAATCCGGAAGCCACGGCTTCGACAGCGGAAGGCGCCACCCCGGCGTCAAACAAAAGAGCACCCTGGTCCGCGTCGTACCAGGAAAGACCTTCCGTCGAATCCCAGACCCCTGTGCCGGGATTCTGCACCTCGGGCAACAGGGTGGCTGGGCTCCAGTCCGGGGCCAGCAGGTCCCGGCGTATCGGGATCGTCAGGACCAGATCGCCGCTGACGTTTCCCTGGATGTCCAGCAGGTACTCGCCGGACACGTCGGCCATGTCGTCCACGACCTCGCCCGTCGGCTCGGACACCTTCTGGAATGTGCCCGTGACATCGCCTTCCTCGGTGTTGGTTCTGAACTCGGCACGGGCGCCGTTTCCGGCTTCCAGGACCACCGAACGGATCGGATCGTGACCATCTGAAGACCCCGAGCAGGCGAGAAGCCATAGGACACAGACAACGCAGGCAACGGACTTAAGACTGCTGAACATTCCGCCTCTCCTGATTCCAGATGACCCCTGAAAACCACGATTGCTCAATATGCATTATCCACAAAAACCCGACCTTTCCCGCAGTTCTTTCGAAGTCATGTCAAACCTCGTCATCAATCATTGAACGCAAGCGTCCAGGGTGCTGTTCGGGCCGGCGGTGCCGGTGGGCTGGGGGCGATCGGCGAAGATGTCATGAATGTGCATCTTCTTGCATGAAGGGTCCTTGGTCACGTCGAAGCCCCTCTCGGTCAGGGGGAACTCCTCGGTGCCGGTCCACTTGCCCTCGTTCAGGGGGATCCCGATGGTGTATTTGTAGCGCAGCAGGGTCCCTGGCATGAATCCGAACGTGGCGGTCCAGATGTTGTCCCCGGCCTCGGCGTCCGGGGCCTGGCCGTCGTCGCGCAGCGCCACTTTGTTAGGGACCCACTGGGCCAGCTTGTCCTGGTTGCCCGCGATGTAGGCAATGCCCTTGCCAGCGGGCGGCGGCGGGTTGTTGATGGGCCCGTACGTATCCAGGGCCGTGGCTGCGCCCGTGGCGTCCAACTCGAACGTGACGAATACCAGGTTGGTCACGTCCTCGAACACCAGCTTGCCGGTCAGGTTGGGGGCCCGGTCCCGCTGTCCAGAGCCGTCACCAGTCACAACCGCGAACTCCAGGGGGTCGCCGTCCTCGATTCCAAGTGTCGCAAACGGTACTTTGAACTCCATGTATTTTCCGCCGGAAAGAGGCCCGCCGGTCTGGACGGAAGCGACCGCTGGGTTCCAGTTGCCAGCCCCGTCCGCCTGGTACACGGCAACCGTTGCCGGGTTCGTCCCGAAGTCAGCGCGGACCTCCCGAGAGGCGCCCCCGGTCACGAACATCAGGTCCTCACCGTAACGGTCTTTGACATTGAACGGGTCCTGCGTGAAATCTCCGGTCGCCGGGTTCGTAATGTGCTTTTGCGAAAAGTACAGGGACACCCCAAATCCAGAGCCGGATTTCTGGGTCACGTCCCCATTGAACACGATCGCGACGTAGAACGCATCCGCCCCGTATCCGAAGTACACGGACGCCACGTCGTCCAGTGGATTGGCCATTGCGCCCGAGTCATTGTCGAAGAACAGGCCGCCTTCGGACGCCCAGCTCTCGGTAGGCGTCACCTGCCCATCGATGACCGGGGCCACGGTGAACGGTCCTGACGGGGCCTTGGCCTTGGCCTGAATGAGCGGGGGGAAGTCCGGGACAGCGACCGCTGCCTGGCCGTTGAGCACCAGCGCCGCGTTCATGGCCGCGTACATGCCCCCCAGATGCGAACGAAAGGCCATGTCGAAAGGCGTATCGTCATTGGCCGGACTGGTCATGTCGTCCCCGTACCACCAGAACCAGTCGCTGCCCTCGGCCGCGTACATCTCTTCCCAGGCCCGCCACACCTCGAATTCCACCGAATTCTCGTCAGACGGCGGGTCGGCCATCGGATCAGGCCTCGCAAGCCCACTGGCCGCCAGGGCCGCTCGCGTCTGGGCCAGGTATTCCCATGCCTCGTTTTCCTCTGGTTCGCCGATCCATGTGCTGAAAGTGCCGTCAATCCATGAACCAGCCCACAGCGGCTCCAGTTTGGGCAACCCATGGACCGGATGGGCGGGCACGTTGCGTCCCGGGTTGCCCAACAGGTACTCGCCCGGGGTAACCGGCACTACCTCGCCCAACAGGGCCCCGTCGGACAGGGCCTTGTACAAGGCGTGGAAAAAGCCCTTGGCGTCATGCTCTTTCGTGTACATCTCCCATGCGTTCTCGCCGTCCAGAATCACGGTAATCAGGCGGGGGTCCTTGGAGCCGAACGGCGGGGCCATGGCCGAGATATCCTTCATGAATTCCTGGGCCGCGGCCTGGCCGTACATGGGCTGGAACGTGAAACCAATCTTGTTGGACAGCCCCGTATCGCGAAACACGATGGCCACTTCGCGACCGCTGGCGTCATCGTCCACGCGCCACGGACGGCACTGATAACATGGGGGCTTGGCCTGGCCCATCTGGTCCAGGGATCTGGCCAGGACCTGTTGGTCCGTGGCTATCCACAGCACGTCGTTATCCGCGAAATGCCCCACCACCTGCTCTGCCACACTGCCCTCACCGGGCCACATGCCCAGGGGCGGGGCCCCGAACAGGTCCTTGTGAAACCTGACCGCCTTTGCCACCTGCGCATGGGCGTCCCCAGGATACGAGTAAGGCGGCTTGGGCAACGTGTCGTACGGCATCCCCGCGGCCGCCAGGTCCGTATCCTGCAAAAGAGGCAGAATTGGGTGATAAAAGGGGGTGGTGGTCAACTCGATCTGACCCTGGCAATCCCCATGTTCCGCGCACGCCCTGGGGTCGAAACTCAGGGCCTCGTGAATGGCGACCACATTTTTCATGACCTTGTAGTTTTCGGCCACCAGGCGGTTGGCCAGGTCCTCGGTCGGGGCGGAAACAAGCGTGAACCTCCCCGCAGCATCCTTGTTGACCACATCGGACAGGTCTACCACGCTCCCGTCCGGCATGGGCACGGGCCCGTTCAGGAAATCCGGGTCGAACCACGCGATCTCGAACAGCACCTTCAGCAGCAGCAGGTCGTCGTGGGTGTAGGTGATCGGGGCCCGCTCGCGTAGGGCAACGTACTCGGGAAAAAAGCTCATGATCGCGTCCGACGTTGACAGGCAGGACCATGGAGCGTTGTAAAAAAGCTCGATCTGGCGGTCCGTGGGCGGGGGGGCGACTATGCCGGCCGGGTCCGGCGTGTCGTCCAGAAGAAGGTCGATCCATGGGTCGGTCCGCCCCCTCCACTGCGCCAGAAAACCCGCCTCGTCCACGGTGTCGGCCTGCACGTCCACGTACGGCCCGAGCCTTTCGATATAGTAGGTCAGCAACTGCGTCATCAGCACCGCGGTCAGGTTTATGGTCACGTGCACATCGGGGTAGCCGGCCAGGATCGCGGCCATGTCGTAGTAGTCCTTGGTGGCATGCTTGCGCACCCACGGCCCGGTCAGTTCGTCCTTTGCCACGTCCACGTAGAAGGGCTGGTGCTGATGCCACACCAGGGCCACGTACGCCGACGATTTGATTTTGGCCTTTTTCGCCTTGGGGTCCACCGTATTGCCCGCAAGGTCGGTAACGCCGGACACCCATACCTCGTAGGTCAAGGCTGGATTGACGACCGATTTCGGATCGAGGGTCAGGGTCACGAACACATCGGATGAAACCGCGCCGGTCACGGCGATCTGGGAGTTGTCGCTGGCCTTTATCATGTAATTGTCCGGTTCCTGCGCGCCGATGGGATCGAGCGGTTCGGAAAATCGGATCGTCACACCCTTGCCGTCGGAAGAAAACGCCGAAATCACCTGGGGAGACACCGTGTCCGGTCCGGTGTCCGGCGAGAAGGCGCCCTCGTCCCCCGGAACGATGTCCGGAGGCACTTCAAGCGCGTCCTTGCCGGTATCGACGACATCCTCGGGGAACGCATCGACCGGCGTTTCCACATCCGGTTTCCCGACGTCGGGTCCCATTACGTCCGGCCCCGCATCCTTTCCGGTAACCCCCCAATGCCCCGACCCGCAACCAAAGGACGAAATCGCCAATGTCAGCAGCGGTATCGCAAACAAGCGCTTCATCGAACACCCATTCTGGATTTCAGTCGTCCGGATCCAAGTGTATGTTTTTTTGTGCGATAACCGTAATCCGTAAATCGACTTGTCAAATCAGGACGGGATTTCTACAATGACTCGGCTTGGTATCCAACGGATAACGCGCAATCTCCATTTCGGTGGCTCGAGTCCGTTGCGGAGGGCCTTGAAAGAGGGACATGATGCTTGATGAAGCCCTGGCCTCCAGGTACGACCTGTCCGATCAGGTAAACGAGGACAAGATCGGCCGGCATACCTCTGGTAAACGCCAAAGTGATGACCGGGACATTGTCCTCACCGTGGTCGACCCACAACTCAAGGTGAGTCAATCCGACGTCGCGGCGGTGGCCGAGGCTTCCCGTAACCTCGCCGACCTGATGTTGTCGTCGGTCCTGCACTGCGTTGAAGTGGGACGCACCGAGGGTGGAAACCTATATCTGATCTCGGAAAGGGCGGATTTCGACACACTGAAGGCCCGAATCCGAGCGGAAAACGGCCTGACCACGGAGGATGCCCTTGCCGTGGCCTATCGGGTGGCCGCGGTCCTGCGTTCGGCCTCCGGCACGGGGATCCACCACCAGGACCTTTCCAGCGCAAATATCTACGCCGATTTTTCCGGAGAAACTCCGAACATCCAGGTTGCGCGATACGGCTTCTCGCACCTGATGCAGCCATACGCCCCCACGCGCAAGAACGAACCTTTTTACGGAACCGCCGAGTACATGGCCCCTGAGGTCTGCTCGGGCCGCCCATCCGACGACGCCGCTGATCTGTACGGGCTGGGCATCCTCATGTACGAAATGATAGCCGGCAAGCCGCCTTTCGTGTCCTCCAGTCCGTCCACGACCATAAAGCGGCAGGTATACGAAAAACCCCTGCCGCTGCACCTCGTCAAGCCCGGGACCCATAATCTTGAGGTCTATGAAAAACTGGTCACCAAGCTGTTGGCCAAGGACCCTAAGGCCCGGCCTGCGGACGCCACGGAGGTGATGGAGGCCATTGCCGCACTGAAGGCCGAAGCCTTCCCGGACGTGAATCTGGACCTGGCGCCGGAAAGGGATGCGCCGATCGAGGTCGTTTCGCTGTTCGAGGACGGCGGCGGCGAAGAGGCCGAGGAGGAGGCGGCCGCCAGCGCCCCACCCTCGGACTCCAGGGAAACGATGGTGTTCACGGGCCTGGCCAGTCAGGTGGCGGGGGCCACGGCATCCGAACCCGACGACAAGGCCGAAACAGGTACGGAACCGGAAACCGAAGAACCGGCGGTGGAGCCATCCTCTCAACCCACCGAGGCCTTCGACCCATCCATGGTCAAACAGGCCCTGAGGGAAATGGGTTCGGCCGACGAAGGTGATGAGGAAGAAAAGCCCACGGAAGAACCAGAGGTCGAGAAACCGGCCGAAGTGGCCTTGCCCGACAGCTCTGACGACGAAGGCACCAAGGCCGAGGACTGGTTCGTGGAGGGCGGCGAACAGTTGCCTGAATCCGCCTTCCCGGCGGACGAACAGACCAGGAAGGAATCCCGCATGTTCTGGGTGATCGTCGGCGCCGTGGCGATCCTGGTCGGCGTGGGGGCAGCCATATATTTCGATGGGGGCAGACCCAAGCCTCCGCAGCCTCCCAAGCCGATTATTGTCACGCCGGCACCCACCCCTCCGAATCCTGCGCCAACCCCCAGGCCGGTGCCGGTCGCGTCGCCCGATATTGCGCGGACGGACGCCGCTGCCCCTGAGCCCGGATCGGCCGTTGCCGAAACGCCGGACCCGGGACCGCCGACGCCAACGCCTGAAGAAATCAAGGCCGAAAAACTAGCGCGCATGCTCGCCCAGGGCCAGACCGCGTTGAACAAGGGAAACATCGATGAGGCAGGGAGGCTTGCCGACGCCATCCTGGCCGAACAGGCGGGACACGAGGGCGCCAGGGAACTGAAGGCGGACGTGAACGCCAAGCTGGACGAATTGAAGAAGGAAAAGGAAAAAAAGGCAGCCGAAAAGCAAGCGGCCAAGAAAAAGAAAAGAAAAAAGCGCCGCAAGCGCGTCGCAAAACCCAAAGCGGCCCCCGAGAACAAGCCCGAAGTGAAGGCCAAACCAGCGCCACAACCTACGGTCGAGGAGACGCAGCAGAAACTGCGACACCTCATCCGCACAGGCCGCGACGCCTATAAGAAAGGCGATTACAAGACGGCTATCCGCAATTATCAGAAGGCCTTGAACATCGATAAGAACAACGCCCTTGTCCGCAAACTCCTCGACCAGGCCAAGGCAAAGTCGTCCCAGTAAAAATCCCCCATGAAAAAACAGTGAAATCCTTGCTATTACGGCCGCTTTGTAGTATTTTCCCCGCGCGGTTCAAGGGGCTCTGAAATGGCGGATCTGCTGGCAAAAAACATCACTCCCATAAACATCGAAGACGAAATGCGCTCGTCCTATATGGATTACGCGATGAGCGTCATCATCGGGCGGGCGCTTCCGGACGCCAGGGACGGTTTGAAACCGGTTCATCGCCGCGTCCTGTACACAATGCACGAAACCCACAGCTCGCACAGCGCCGCCTACAAGAAAAGCGCCCGGATCGTCGGGGACGTCATGGGTAAATATCACCCGCACGGCGACTCCGCCATCTACGACACCATCGTTCGCATGGCCCAGGATTTCAGCCTGCGATACACCCTGGTGGACGGTCAGGGCAACTTTGGATCCGTGGACGGGGACGCGCCTGCGGCCATGCGGTACACCGAGATCCGGATGCAGCGCCTGGCCGAGGAAATGCTCACGGATATCGAAAAAGAAACCGTGACCATGGTGCCC
>JAADHL010000224.1:0-8387 GCA_013151875.1 Deltaproteobacteria bacterium | reverse complement strand
GTGCTTCCCGCCAGGGTCCCGAACCTGCTGGTGAATGGGTCCGCGGGCATTGCAGTGGGCATGTCCACGAACATCCCGCCCCATAACCTGAGCGAGGTGATCGACGGCTCCATCGCGCTGATAAAGAACCCAGACATCACCATCGACGAATTGATGGACATCATTCCCGGTCCCGACTTCCCCACGGGCGGTTTCATCACAGGGCGCTCCGGCATCAAATCCGCCTACGAAACCGGTCGCGGTTCCCTGAAAATGAAGGCTCGCGCCACAATCGAAGAGGGCGGGAAAAAGGACAGGACCGCAATAATCATCACCGAGATCCCCTACCAGGTGAACAAGGCCCGCCTGCTGGAGAGGATAGCTGAACTGCACAAGCTGAAACGGATCGAGGGCATCAGCGACCTGAGGGACGAGTCGGATCGCGACGGGATGCGTATCGTCATCGAGATGAAGCGGGACGGGGACCCCCACGTCACGCTGAACCAACTGTACGCCATGACGCCTCTACGGTCCTCGTTCAGCATCATCATGCTGGCCATCGTCAAGGGTCGGCCCAAACTGCTCACCTTGAAGGACGCCCTGTTCCATTTCGTGGAGCACCGCAAGGACGTGGTCACGCGCAGGACCATGTTCGAGCTGCGAAAGGCCAGGGAGCGCGAGCACCTGTTGCTGGGTTTCCAGATAGCCATAGACAACCTGGACGCAGTGATCGCGCTGATCCGCGCCGCCAAGGATCCGGAGGAGGCCCGCACCGGACTGTGCGACAAGTTCGGACTGTCTTTGATCCAGGCCAAGGCCATCCTGGAGATGCGCCTCGAGCGCCTGACGCGCATGGAACGGGACAAGATACTCAACGAATTAGAGGAGATCGAGAAGCTGATAGGCCGTCTCAACAAGATTCTTGGCTCGGAAAAGGTCTTGATGGACGTAATCACCAAGGAATTGATCGCGTTGCGCGAACAATACAGGGACGAACGCCGGACCGAGATCACGGACGACGAGGGCGACCTGTCGCTGGAGGACCTGATTCCCGAAGAGGACATGGTGGTGACCGCCTCGCAGCAGGGCTTCATCAAGAGGACGCCGGTCGCGGTCTATCGCAGTCAGAACAGGGCGGGCAAGGGCAAGGCGGGCATGAAGGTCCGTGACGAGGATCACGTGACCAAGATGTTCGTGGCCTCCACGCACACATGGGTTCTGTTCTTCACCAACAAGGGACGCGTATTCCGGGTGCGCGTCTACAACATCCCCCAAGGGTCGCGCCAGAGCAAGGGCAGGGCCATCGTGAACCTGTTGCAGCTCGCCGGCGACGAAACGGTCGAGGCCATCCTGTCGGTCAACGACTTCGAAGAGGGGCAGCACCTGGTGTTTTCCACCAGGAAGGGTCTGGTAAAGCGCACCGACCTTTCTTTGTACAAAAACATCCGCTCCAACGGAATAGCGGCCATCAAACTGGACCCGGGGGATGACCTCATCTCGGTAAGGCTGGCTGGTCCCGAGGACCACATCATCCTGTTCTCGCGCGAGGGTAAATCCATCAGGTTCTCGGTGGACGACGCGCGCCCAATCGGACGGGTGACCCGCGGTGTGCGCGGCATGAGGCTCAAGGGCAAGGACGAACTCGTGGGCATGGCCATCGTCGGGCCGGACAGCAACATCAATATCCTGGCCGTCACTGAACGGGGCTATGGGAAACGGACCCCTCAAAGCGCCTACAGGGTCCAGCGAAGGGCCGGAACCGGGGTTCTGGCCATGCGTACCACCAAGCGGGTCGGCCTGGTCCTGGCAATGCGATCCGTCCTGCCCAGCGACGAATTGCTCATGACCAGCAACAAGGGCACGACCATCAGGATTCGCGCCTCGGAAATCCGCGTGATCGGACGAGTGACCCAGGGTGTGCGCCTGATGCACCTGGCCAAGGACGAGCAGGTGGTCGCGGTCGACGTGCTGGCCGAACCAGAGGACGAGGCCGAACCCAACGGCGATGACGGTTGATCGTTAGTCCGCCAGATCCTTTGAAAACTCCATCCACAAATCAGCGGCCTGAAGGGGAGTGATGCAACACGGCCTCGTACCCGGGTCGGCCCCGGCCGCCTCCAGCAGGGCGGCGGCCTTCGACGCGGAAATCCCCAGCCCCTGAGACAGTGAATTGCGGGCGGTCTTTCTGGGGCCGGAATGCAGCGCGTGGACCATGCGGTCGAACCCTGGGTCCTGCGGGGCGATGTCCTTTTCAAGGGGCGTCAGCCTGATGACCGCCGACCAGACCTTTGGCTTCGGAACAAAGCCTTCCGGGGGCACTTCAAAGAGCATTTCAACCTGGGACCTGGCCTGCACCAGCAGGGAAAGGGCGCCATATTCCCGATCGCCCGGATTGGCGGCAAGCCTTCGGGCCACCTCTTTCTGAAACATGAACACGGCGCGCTTAAACCGAGCGCGGGCTTCAAGCAGGTTGAACAGTATGGGAGTCGCCGCGTTGTAGGGCAGGTTTCCCACGGCCACGCCTTGGTCGTCTGGGCCAAGCGCCTCGGCCAGATCCAGGGTCGCTGCATCCCCTTCAATGACTTCGACTCCAGGTTTCTCCCTATATCTGTGCATCAGATCCAGGGCGAGCCCGGCGTCTTTTTCCACGAGGATCAGGCGGGCGCACCTGCCTACCATGAGTCTGGTCAACGCGCCCCTTCCCGGACCCACCTCCAGAACGGTTCGTTCGGAAGTCAGCCCGCACGCCCTTACTATCCTGGCGGCCACGCGCTGGTCCTTCAGGAAATTCTGCCCCAGGGAACGCCGTGGGCGACGGCTTCCAGAAGACGCCTCATCGGGCATCGGATTGGCCCGGTGGATTGGAATCGAACTCGAGGGAGTCGACCTTCAGAGCGTTTGTCCTGCAGGTTGGGTTGGGCACACCTTGAACACATCCGACCTGGTACACGGTTTCAACCCTGAACGTCCCAGCGTCTAATTCCCCCATCTCGCCTTTGAACAAGGCCCCGTTTCCCGGGGGTATCGCCAGGAACGCGGTGGATACGTCCGGGTCCACGCAGGAATCGTGTTTTACTTCAACCTGCCAGTCAATCCAGTTCTGCGTGTCGCCTTTCCTCCGTTGAAGAATCATCGCGGAACAAGGATCGACGAAGATGGTCGCCGGCCCCTGGTTCAGCAAGGTGATCCAGAAAGGGACCCCTATCTCGACCGATGTGGCGGCCAGGGCCACTGCCACGCCCTCGCCTTCTTTGGGGGGCTCGCCGCACTGCCCGACATGCGCATACCCAGCCGCGCACAGGGTGCCCGGCGCACAGGTCAGTGAAGCTCGACACACATATTCAGGTCCGCAGTCCGAGTCCTCCCAGCACCCCCCGAACCCGGGTGGACCGGAACAGAAGCCTTTGACGTTCTCGATCGAACAGATGGCCTTGGGACATGTGTAGGCCCCGGTACAGAAGTTGCCCGCCGGATCGTCCTGACAGTCGTCGTCCTCGACGCACCCGCCAACGGAATCCTGGATACATTCGCCTGTGCCGTCCGCACCGCACCCGGCCTCATCAGGGGCGCACCAGGTAACGCCGTCGCACACCTGCCCCTTTGGGCAGTCGTCAGTTTCCCAACACTTGCCCGCCGGGGCTGCGTCAACGCACTTGCCGTAGGACTCGGGGCCCAAGCACAGGACGCCCGGCCGCTGAACCCTTTCGCCCGCGCAGTGTTTTCCAGGGGCGCAGTGCGAGTCTTCCCAGCAGGCGCCGTCGAAGGGTCGTTTACGGCAAAGACCGGGTACCCTGACACTGCCGTCATCGTTCATAACGCGCCCAACGCAAAGGTCGCCCGCCTCGCAATCATCGTTGCTTTCGCAAAGGGTCTTGACCAGTTTTGGAAGGCACTCGCCGGGATAGTCATCACACAGACCCCAGCACGGTGGTTCCTGACAAGCGCCAACACCCAGGCAGGCGGCCCAGTCCGGACAGCCGGACTGTTTGATACACTGCCAGTCGTCCAGGACGCTTTCGCACGTCTTGGGGATGTCAGGCTGTACGCTGTCGACCGCTTCCGAAGGCACGTCCGTTTCAATCGGGAGGTCCGCGCCGGCCTCCGTTGCGTCCAGGACCGCCACGTCGTCCATCGTCTCCACATCGACGCTGTCCGCCGCGGGCGGGGCCTCAGCGACGTTGCAGGCCAGGGCCAGCATCAAGGCAGCCGAGATCCGCTTCATGCTAACCTCCAAGTGTTGTCTTGAACGCAAGCAGTTACGTCCAGTCACCATCCATTCTTCACGTGTCTTGTTCTTTTCGCGGGCTTACGCTGGCGCCCGCGCACAAATCATCCTATATCATAAACCTTTACGCGGGCTTACGCCCGCAGCATTCCTGTTACCAGCCGTTTTTCACGTTGCGCGCAAACGGATCCATCCCCAGTCCGCGGGGCGCATCGGCCTGTGACAGCTCTCCAAACAGGTAATGATACCCCAAGGCGGCAATCATGGCCCCATTGTCCGTACACAGCTCTACCGGCACCAGGCGCAAGACCCTCGCGGGATGCCGCCCGCTGCATTTCCTGCCTCAGTCGCAGGTTCGCGGCCACGCCACCGGCCACCACCACGTCCCGAACACGTTGGGCGCGCGCCGCAGCCATGGTCTTGAGCACCAGGACATCCACCACCGCTTCCTGAAATGAGGCCGCAATATCCCCTACCTGTTTTTCATCAGGCGGATCGGGCAATTCCTCCAGATGGCGGCGCAGGGCGGTCTTGAGCCCCGAAAAGCTGGTGTTGAAAGTACCATCCCTGACCATGGCCCTGGGAAACCGCACCGATGTCGGGTCATGTCCCTGTGACGCGCGTTCAATGGAGACCCCGCCCGGATAGCCCAGGCCAAGTTGGGACGCTGCCTTGTCAAAGGCCTCTCCCGCGGCGTCGTCCACGGTCCTGCCCACCATCTCGATGTCCCCGAACGACCGCGCCAGGTACAGGCTGGTGTGGCCGCCTGAAACCGCAAGGGCTACAAACGGAAAATCCGGTCGAACACCGTTCTCGCTCAGAAATGACGCCATGACATGAGCCTGGACGTGGTTGACGCCAACCAGGGGCAGGCCCGTGCCCAGCGAAAGGGATTTGGCGAACTGGACACCTACCAACAGCGCGCCGATCAAACCCGGGCCGATAGTAACGGCGAGTCCGTCGATATTCCCGAGTTGAAGCCCCGCCCGGGCCAAAGCCTCTCGCACTACCGGCCCCATGGCCTCGAGGTGATTACGCGAGGCTATCTCGGGCACCACCCCGCCGAAACGGGCGTGGATCTCCATCTGGGTGCGCACAACATTGGACAGCACGACCCGGCCGTTTTCCACGACGGCGGCGGCTGTCTCATCACATGATGTCTCGATGCCCAGCACCTTCATGAAGGTGATTCTAGCTCATGGGGGCCTTTGAAGCGCTGGAATCCTTGTCTGATCGATAGAAAACGGGTATCAAGAGTCCAGCTACGTAAGGGGCGGACCAAACATGGAAACAACCAATCCGGACGCAGGCACGCAACTCACCATTGCGCGCTCCGGGGTGATCAGCGGACAGGCCGAGGCCGTGGCCGCAGATGAGGGCATTGCGGCCGAAAACGTGCGGGAGGCCCTTGCCGCGGGCAGGATTGTCATCCCGGCAAATCACCACCACGCGAACCTCAAGCCGGTTGGGATCGGCGAGGGCCTTACCGTCAAGGTCAACGTCAACCTGGGCAGGTCCCAGACGGAATCGTGCCTGACCGAGGAAGTGGACAAGGTGGACATAGCCATCAGACATGGCGCCGATGCAGTGATGGACCTTTCAACTGGTCCAGACCTCGACGAGATCCGCCAGGCCGTACTGGACGCGTGTCCGATACCAGTGGGCACGGTCCCGATATATCAGGCGCTCAGTGAAGTGGACGACGTGATTGACCTGTCGGTGGACGACTTCCTGGACGTGGTGCGCAGGCAGGCCGAGCAGGGGGTGGATTTCATGACCCTGCACGCCGGCATCCTGAAGGCGCACCTCGGCCTGACCGCCGACCGTTTTACTGGAATTGTAAGCCGCGGCGGGGCCCTGATGGCGCGATGGATGGAGCACCACGACAGGGAAAATCCTTACTTTGAATACTTTGACAGGGTGCTCGACATCGCGAAAGAGCATGACGTGACCCTTTCCCTGGGGGACGGGCTTCGACCCGGGTGTCTGCACGACGCCTCAGACGCAGCTCAGTTTGCTGAACTGGGCACCCTGGGGGACCTGACGCAACGGGCCTGGGATGGTGGAGTTCAGGTGATGATCGAGGGTCCGGGTCATGTCCCGTTCAACCAGATAACCGACAATGTGCGCCGGCAGAAAGAAGTCTGCCATGGGGCGCCGTTCTATGTACTGGGGCCCCTGGTTACGGACATCGCACCCGGGTACGACCACATTACCGGGGCAATCGGAGCAACCGTCGCGGCAGTGGCCGGGGCAGATTTCCTTTGCTACGTCACGCCCAAGGAACACCTGGGCCTGCCGGACGCGGACGATGTGCGCGAGGGCCTGATCGCCTTCAAGATCGCCGCCCATGCCGCGGACGTGGCCAGAGGTCTTCCCGGCGCCCAGGACAGGGATGACGAGATGGCCCGGGCCAGGTACGACTTTGACTGGAACCGCCAGTTCGACCTGGCCCTGGACCCCGACCGCGCGCGCCAGTACCACGATGAGACCCTCCCAGAGTCCCGCTATCGTGAGTCGCACTACTGCTCGATGTGCGGCCCGAAGTTCTGTCCGATGAAGGTGACCCGAGAATTGCAGGGAAAAGGGGTTGAAGACAGGTGTTGACCCTTCCGGAGAAAGTAATGTAATGCCTACTCGCGCGTACACAATCATCCTGGTCGGCCTATTCATTATCGGGTGTGGTGGCTCGTGGCGGCAAACCGAGGCGGATCGGCTGGGCCTGGACAACGGCCCCTTTGCATCGATCCGGGTGATGCTGAGAGGCGGCAGGTCGATCGAGGCCAGGCAATCTCTGGCCGGGTTGCCGATAAACCTGCGCGAGACGCCGCAATGGTCATACCTGATGGGCAGGACATTGATGCTGAACGGTGATGCTGACGGGGCGATCGGATACCTGGAGGACGCCCACCGCAGAATGCCGGGCTCGACAATCGTACAAAACGACCTTGCTGTGGCCCTGATCAGGGCGGGCAGGGCGGGTCACGCAGTGCCTTTGCTGGAAAACCTCGTTGCTGCTCACCCCAAGGACCGAGACCTGTTGCTGAACAGAGCCGTGGCCCTTACGGCCGTAGGTCGCGCGGCCCTGGCCCAGGAATCCCTGTCCAGGCTGGCCCGACGCTTTCCGGACTGGTTCGACGCGCGATTCGACCTCGCCCTGGCGGCCCTCGGCAACAACGACGCCCAGACCGCGGTGTTCGAGTTCAGGCAGGCCGAACGGCTGAAACCCGGCGACAGGGACACCCTGCTGGGCCTTGCGGTCGCCTGCGCGAGATTCCAGGACCCTGTCTGCTCGGAACAGGCAATCCGAAAGGTGCTGGGACGTTATCCGGAGGACCCCAGGGTCCTTATGGGCTGGGGCAACCATCAAGAGGAGGCCGGCGACCTAGATGGCGCCTTGAAGGCTTACGGCAAGGCCACCCAGGTTGCTCCGGACTGTTCGGATTGTTGGTACTGCCTGGGCAGGACGGCCGACCGGCTGGGCGACAAGGCAACTGCGGTAAGGGCATTCAAGCGGCACGTGGAGACCGCGCCCGGGGAAGACGCGGCCAGGCCGGTGCTGATGAGACTGAAGGAACTCGAAAAGGGGGACTGAAAATGAGCCAACCGGGACTGAAGGCGGTGGACCGCGAGGTGGCCGACCTCGTAGCGGGCGAAGAGGCCCGCCAGTTTGAAAAGATCCGTCTGATCGCCTCGGAAAACTATGTATCCCGGGCGGTCCTGGAGGCCACGGGCAGCGTGTTCACCAACAAGTATTCCGAGGGATACGCGGGCAGGAGGTACTACGAGGGACAGCAGTTCGTGGACCCGCTCGAAAACCTGGCGATCGAACGGGCAAAGGCCCTGTTCGGCTCGGATCACGCTAACGTGCAGCCGTATTCCGGATCACCCGCCAATCTGGCCGTGTACTTCGCCTATCTGGACCCGGGCGATACGGTAATGGGCATGGCCCTGCCCAGCGGCGGCCACCTGACCCACGGCTGGAGCGTTTCCATCACCGGAAAGTACTTCCACAGCGTCCAGTACGGAGTGGACGGCCGGACCGGATTGATCGATTACGACAACGTGCGCGACCTGGCCAGGGCCAACAGGCCGAAATTGCTGATAGCCGGGGCGACCGCTTACCCCAGGGTTATCGACTTCCAGGCGATGCGCTCAATCGCCGACGAAGTTGGCGCCATCC